>JAAYDO010000163.1 GCA_012729225.1 Bacteroidales bacterium
CAGCTTATAAGCCGACTTCAAGCTTCTTGAAAAACTTTACTGTAAAAGCAGGGACGGATGAGGCCGCATGGGAATTCGTTAGGCAGCATCTTTCAAATCTGCCAGTCGTTGTTGACTCTGATAATGACGGTAAAATAGACATTCTGACTGAGCGTCAGGCATACTTGCTTTTCGACCGCATGGTCTCCTATCACATTATGCGCGGCTATGCTGTTCCGCTTGACTCTGCTGAGTTTTATAAAGGCCTTGACGAACGCTTCCTGAAGCGCGATGGAATGTATTTCTTGCCGGATCAGGTTAACGAATATGATATGGCTCGCTCAACTATGGAAGTGGAGAACATTCAGTTCTCCCTGTTTGTGTCAGATGAGAAGTCAGCTATTGGCTGGTTATATCAGCAGCTCGATGAAAATAGCGGAAATGGTCGCATGACCTATGCGGAGCTCCAGCCGAAATTTATGAAGGAGCTTCAGGCAGTGGATAAACGCGAAAAAATGCCTGAGCTGATGGAAATCCTCGAAGAGAACTTCCTGAAGGACGACGACGGCAAGTGGTACATTCCTGATCTCACGAAGAGCGGTGACCTTGCAAAGCTGCGTGAGAAGAATTTGCTGAAGGAGTTCCAGTCTTATCTGGAGTCCAAGGGCAAGCTGAAGGTGTTCCGTTCGGAGGCTATCCGCGCCGGATTCTCGAAGCTATGGAAGGACAAGGACTACGCTGCTATCGTGGCTGTGGCCGAGCGCCTGCCGGAGCAGACCATTCAGGAAGACCCGAACCTGCTCATGTACTATGACATCAGCCTGAGCCGGGTGTGATAAAGGAGCAATGTAATGTTTAATACCGGTGATTTCGTTTTTGATTCTGTAGCCGGTGCCAATGTTCAGGTGCTGGAAAGAATCGAGATGTGGGGATACACGTCCTACAAGGTTTTCGATTCTGCCACAGGTCAGGTTTATAAAGCGACCGAAGAACAACTGAATAAAGGCGGCAGCGCAGCTCAGTACGATGAGAACTATCTGCGCTATGTCACTCTGCTGGCTAAGATCAAGAACGAGACCGCCGGTGGTTTTCTTTCCGCACTTTCGAGCGGGATTATTCCGCTGCCGCATCAGCTCCATGTGTTGAACCGCGCAATGGAGACAAACAACATCCGCTATATTCTGGCAGATGAGGTCGGTCTTGGTAAAACTATCGAGGCCGGGATGATCATCAAGGAATTGCAAAGCCGTGGCCTCGTGCAGCGAGTGCTGGTCGTTTGCCCGACCGGCCTTGTTACGCAGTGGGCATCTGAAATGCAGGAGAAGTTCCACGAGAAGTTTCAGGTGATCCTGCCGTCTGATTATGACACGATTCGCCGTCTCACAGATGCGGATGATGTTTATGGCCAGTTCGATCAGGTCATTTCTCCGATGGACTCCATCAAGCCTATCGAGAAGCACGCCGGTTGGACGGATGAGCGCGTAGAAAAATATAACGAAGAGCGAATCTACTCGATTATCAACAGTGGCTGGGACTTGATCATAATCGACGAGGCGCACCGTGTCGCAGGCTCCTCCGGCGAGGTGGCTCGCTATAAGCTGGGCTATCTTCTTTCGCAGGCAAGCCCGTATCTGCTTTTGCTATCGGCAACGCCGCACAATGGAAAGACGGAACCGTTCCTGCGTTTGGTGCGGCTTCTGGATGAAGAGGCTTTCCCGAATGCAAAGTCGATTGTGAAGGAACAGGTCGCTCCATACCTGATTCGTACAGAGAAACGCGAGGCAATCGACAACAACGGAAATCGGCTCTTTAAGAACCGGATTACGCATCTGGTGGAGCTGAATTGGGACGAGAGGCATACGCTTCAGCGCGAGCTGTATCAGCTGGTCAGCGCTTATGTTTCCAAGACCTATGACAAGGCACGCCGGAACCGAAAGAAGAACATGTGCTTAATCTTCCTGCTGATTATTATGCAGCGCATGGTGACCAGCAGTACGGCAGCCGTCCGGCAGAGCTTGGAGCGCCGCCTGCAGGTGTTGAAAACGCAGAGCACACGGATTGGTTCTTTGACCGAAGAGGATCTGGCCGAGCTGGATATTGAAGACGGTGTTGAGGAAGCAATCGAAGCTATGTCCTTGGATATCGACGCGGAAATCGAGGAGCTGGAACGCATTATCGCCGTTGCCAAGCAGGCGGAGTTTCAGTATCCGGATGTCAAGGTGGAAAAGCTGGTCGATACCATTGATGAGATTTTGAGTGAAGACCGCGACCAGAAGATCATCGTCTTTACTGAGTTTGTGGCCACACAGGCCTATTTGAAAAAACTGCTGGAGAATCGTGGTTTTACGGTCACGATCCTGAATGGCGGCATGAATATTGAGGAGCGTAATGAGGCGCTGCTTGAGTTCAAGACTAAGAGCAACATATTTATTTCCACGGATGCCGGTGGTGAAGGTCTGAACCTACAGTTCTCCAATATCATCATCAACTATGACCTGCCGTGGAATCCGATGAAGATTGAACAGCGCTGTGGCCGTGCAGACCGTAATGGCCAGCAGCGGGACGTTCATATCTACAATTTTATCATTACGGATACGGTCGAGTGCCGCGTCCGGGAAGTGCTGGAAGAAAAGCTCTCCGTCATCCTCAAGGAAATGGGCGTGGACAAGTATTCCGACGTCCTCGACAGCGAGGTTGCCGAGGTTGATTTCACCGAGGTCTATATGAACTCTATCGGCAAACCGCGCTCTCTAGAGAAAAATCTGTATCCGGTTGAGTCTGAAGTGAAGCAACAGGTCGCCAATGCCCAGAAGTATAAGGACATTATCCGCGAAGAAAAAGACCTGCGGAGCCTTGTCGGAACAGAGTCAGACTTTGATGTAGATGGTGCCCTGCGCCAGATGATGGCTTACTACGAAAGCTGGAAAGGCCACGACCTTCGGCTTATTGACCGCATCAGCATAAACGATGTGGAAATTACAAAGCACTTGCGGACGAGCATCATTCAGGATCATGACGCACAGCTCCTCTCCGTAGGCATCAAGGACTTTCCGAATGAGGCCGGTTACTTTATGCTATGGGAGCTCTCTATTTCCGATGAAGAAAGCGGTAAGAGGATCATTCCTATCTTTGTAAACGAGAAATTTATCCTGCGTCCAATGGCCGGAAAACGTCTGATGGATGTATTCCTTGATGGGAATAGCAAGCTGACGGTAACGTCGGCACCGAACATTTCA
>JAAYDO010000124.1 GCA_012729225.1 Bacteroidales bacterium
AGACGATGGTGAAGCCAATGAACTCTTCACCATCGTAGTATGCAGTGAAATCCAACGGCATTTCCTCAACCAGGCGCATCAAGTCCTTCCAAGGGATTTGTTCGTCTTCAGGGAATGCCGTTTCATAGAGCTGTTTTATCTTTTCATCAGCATTGGCTGCTGTTATCTGTCTTTTTGTCATTCTTAGAAATATATCACGCCTTCTGCTGGGTGCTTATGGCAAGTGATATTATAACACCTCACGTTACTGCATGGAAGATGTTATAATATCAATCCATAAAATCATATCCTGCTTCTTCAAATAGTTCATCTGTCATCTCTTTGGCCAACCGATATAATTCTTTGTTCTGCTCACGTTCTTTTTTTTCTTCGATTCGGTTATGGGCTTTTATTTGGTGTGTCGAGAGATAATCTTCCTTCCATTCTTTTTCATCGCCACATTCAAGCGACCAAGAATAAAGGTGTAGAACTAATTCGTCGTATGCCATTAACCAAACTTTCCTACCATCAGATAATTCAACTTCCTTAAATATCGGGTTATAATCAGAATCAGGTGATAACACGTAATAGCCTTTATATTTCGAGGAAGGTATAATGTCCGTATATAATCCTTTTGCAACTTGAACAGGCCGTCCCTTCGGCATGATAAGTTCTCTGTTGTTTGCATCAAAGTATATATTATTTGCAGGGATGAAGAAATACATGTTATTTCTCCATACAAAGATATATGTAACGCTTTTCCCATTAGGACTTTTATTCTTTGATATTACAAGTTTGGAAGAAATTTGCCTTCCTGTGAACTTTAGTCCTTCTCTAAGTTCACACTTAATGGTTTTAGTCTCTTTCATAAGTTCCTCAATTCTACATGATACATCCAATTCCCTTCATCGTCAATACTTTCTTTCCTATTAGGATTGAGTTCGACTTTCATTCCTAACCGTTCTGCAATTTCCAAGTAGTCGTATAAAATGCTTTTGTTTATCCATGGTTTCTTTGGCCCTAATTGCGAAACTACGATAGAATATTCTTCACTTTCTTCATTATCACATTCAAAGTTTTTCTCTTGGAACTTGCAATAAAGTGTATTAAATATTCTATGCCCGTTTTTGAAGTTTCTTATCTTGACACCATCTAAAACATCCACATACTCTATTCCTTGTACATACTCTGTTTCATTATCGCGAATGAGTATATATGTAGGAATCGTTGGATTGTTCTCACTGTTGCTGTTCAATGGTACATACACCAATTCTTCGGCTGAGCACCCTCGATAGGATGCACAGAAGAAGCCATGCTCTTTGGCGCATTTATCCGCTAATGCTTGCGCTTTCTTACTATTTCTCATTTTAACTTAATTATATCTGACCACCTCGTGGTGGGGTTTTTACTCTTGAAATCATGTTTAATGGCATTGGCAAAGACCTGAGCTTTACCTTTGCCATCCTTTTGAGTGTATTGCTGACTGCCAAGCACAATGGTTTCAGTTCCATTGACCTTGTTGATGCGGTCAATGACGGCATCAAGTCGTTTCATCTTCTCAAACTGTTCAGCATTTGTGTCAAACAAGTCTTGCTGAATTGGACTGTTAGGCCCAATTCCCATGACTATGACACCTGCTTTCTTATAGTGATAGCCCTGACGGTAGAGTTTCTGAAGGACTTCATTGGCAGCTTTGACAATGGTGACTGTCGAGCTGGAGGGCGTAAGAAGACGCATTTCCTGAAAGTTCCAGTATTGAGGCAGGTCTTCACGGAAAGCATTCGTGTTGAGGAATACGCCTACAATGGACGCTACTGTACCTTGCTGACGCAGCTTCTCGGCACATCTGGCAGCATAGTTCGATACATGAGTACGAAGTCCATCAAGGTCTGTAATCATACCATTGAAAGAACGGCTGGTACAGATGGATTTCTTTTTGGCCATCTCTTCATTGGGCACACAGTCCTCTCCATTCAGTTCTCGCCAAGTACGCTCAATGACGATGTTATTAAACGTTGCATGTACCCAGCTCTGGTTGTGCTCTGCAAAGTCATAGGCAGTCTTCACACCAAGAGTTTCGAGACGTGCTGCATAACGTCGGCCAATGCCCCAGACTTCCTCAATGGGATATAGTTTCAATGCCTTAATACGCTTCTCGTCGGAATCGATCATGCAGCAATGGCGGTAGCCCTGGTATTTCTTGGCGAAATGGCTGGCCATCTTTGCAAGGGTCTTATTAGGTGCCAGTCCGATGCTGACAGGCATTCCTACGTTTCGCTTGATTTTCTTATGAAGTTCTTCACCCCATGCTTTCAAGTCCAAATGCTCCATGCCATCGAGATAGACAAAGCACTCGTCGATACTGTAACGGAAGTAGGCAGGTGCCTCCTTGCTGATGATTGATACCACACGGCTTGTCAGTTCGCCGTACAACTCATAGTTGGATGAGAATACGACAATCTTTTGATTGGGGAACTGCTCTGCCAGTTGGAAATAAGGTGTTCCGGCTTTGATACCCATCTTCTTGGCTTCATTTGAGCGTGCCACCACGCAGCCGTCATTGTTGCTGAGAACAACGACAGGCTTGTCCTTCAGGTCGGGCCGAAAGACACGCTCGCATGATACGTAACAGTTATCGCAGTCAATGATGCCGTACATGGTTCAAAAACTTTATTTCCAGCGTTTGATAGTCCAAATCACCACGCCCCACACTTCAAAGTCATCATCGGCATCAATGCGGATAGGCTTGAAGTCCTTGTTGGCAGGACGTAACTCAATATAGCCGTCCTTACGGTGACGTAAGTCGAGGTATTTGATGGTGAACTCATCATTGATATATCCAACGACAATATCCCCATCCTGTGCTTCGATGGAACGGTCGATGACGGCAATATCACCGTCATTGATACCTGCTTCAATCATCGAATCGCCTTCCACCTTGCCATAGAATGTTGCTTCTGGGTTCCGAATCAGATCACGATTGAAATCCAGTGTCTCATGGCTGTAGTCTTCAGCTGGAGATGGGAATCCGGCTTTTATGCCAGGAGCGA
>JAAYDO010000001.1 GCA_012729225.1 Bacteroidales bacterium
ACAACTTCGCCACAAACTTGTTCGCCGGGATTATTGCCTATAACCTGCTGCCTAAGAAGCCGGAAATGAACATTGAAATCATTGACAAAAGCAGACTCATTGCGTAGGGCTTACGTCGAACTCACGTTCTTCCAAGCAAGAGAACGATGCTATCCCGAATTCTTGGGCTCTTTTTATCATCTTTATATACAATGCTTTATGGAGAACTAAGAACCCAATGCTTATGAGGAAAAAACGCACGCATGGTTCATGGGTCATCGAACAATTGTTCATTGGTCATTGAACAATTGTTCGTTCGCCATCGAAGCATTGTTCATTTGTCACCGAACCATTGTTCATTGGAACTTGAAGAACGTTTCAACCATATGGGGTGTCAAATGGCAGGGAAACCCTACCATTTCATCCTCTCGCACGCACACATTTTATTCACCCTCTTCGATGACCATAGAGGTATGGTGTTGCGATTCCGCCAAACTCACGTTATTTTACATCCTCAAAATCCACATACGTACCTTCGTTCCGCCCAAATACTTTTCTATCTGTTGTGCTGTCTTCATTGCTGTGAGAGGATTGTGCACTCGATGAGTTGCTTGAGGTGGATTGGTTCTGCTGTCCACGAGGATTGGCGTTTGAGTTGTTCTTGCCCTTGAAAGCGCGATAGATGGATTTCAGATTGCTGAAACCTCCCACCATCTTGCTTAATAGGTAGAGTCCTGTCGCTATCAGTGCCAGGACAAATAGAAATGTTATAAATAAGAATGAGAAGAATTCTGTCATGTTTAAGCTGACGTGTTAGAAAAGAAGGTTTGTTCCTCCTTACTCTTCGTGCTTAGGCAAAACTGATGCCCCGATTGACATCAAGACATAAAGTCCGATGCATCCACACACTCCTCTGCAGAGTCCCTGCCAAACTGTACCATATTCATCTATATACCCTGCCAAAGCACCACATGCAAGGATGATGATGGCAAGTGTGAGGAAGATGAATTTGATGCGGTCTTTCTTCCATGACATGCTCTTGAAGGCAAACATGGGTACTTCACATACCAAAAGCCAGCAGAAGAGGATGACGAACAGGAAGAGGAAAAAAGCATTGAATCTTGGGCTTGTCAGCCACCCCTCGCTACTTGAGAGAAGTGCTCCCCAGAAGATTGCATTGGCGGGCGTAGGCATGCCTATGAAGCTTGTGTGCTGACGTTCGTCAATATTGAATTTAGCAAGTCTCAATGCAGAGAAAGCAGCAATGAGGAAAGCGGTAAATGGCATGGCACGGAAAAAGAAATCGCTGGCCATAAAAGTAGGGTAGGCTACTCTGGTGAACAGAGTGAATACCATGGCCGCTGGTGCTACACCAAAGGTTACGCAGTCTGCTAAAGAGTCCAGTTCTACCCCCATTCTGCCACTCACACCAAGTGCTCGTGCTGTCATGCCGTCAAAGAAGTCGAAGAAGGCTCCCAAGAGGATGAAAAGGAATGCGAACTGATAGCCATGATGAAATGCTGCATAGGTGGCAGTGCATCCACAGATGAGGTTGCAGCAGGTGATAATATTTGGAATATGCTTTTTCATGGTAATAATCAACTGATGGTGTGTTAAGTCTGGAGATTTTAAGAATGGAAAATGGTGGAACTTACTTCAGGCGTGCAATCAAAGTTTCATCGCCCACGGTTGCTTGCCCCATCTTAACCAGTACCTCAGTACCTAATGGCAAATAGACATCCACACGACTGCCAAACTTGATGAATCCCATGTGGTCATCAATATAGCACTCCTCTCCAGCCTTTGGATAGGTAACAATACGACGTGCCAATGCTCCTGCTATCTGGCGCACCATCACTTCTTCTCCATGAGGAGTGCGGATGACAACCATGGAACGCTCATTCTCTGTGCTTGCTTTTGGCAAATATGCTTTATGATAATTTCCATCTTGATGTTCCACTTTCGTCACAACTCCTTCGCAAGGAATCCAGTTGGCATGTACATTTGTCAAACTCATGAAGATGGAAAGCATCAATCTCTTGTCGTGGAAATATTCTCTTTCCTCCACTTCCTCAATCACCACCATGTGACCGTCGCAAGGTGCAACGATTGATTTGTTGGTAGGACCATTGAACATGCGGATAGGGCAACGGAAGAAATTCAGCAGGATACCATACACCACCAATACCGCAGCAATGATGAGGTATGACAAAATCCATAAAGATTCTCTCGAGAACCAAGCCAAACTGATAATTACAGCGGCTAAAACTCCCGAGTATAGGAGAGTGTGTTTACCCTCGTGGTGTAATCGTATCTTATTCCTTCTCTTATTGTGTATAAGTGGTTTCTCTTTTGGCATAATATAATCTCTTATCTAATGCAAAGGTATGTAATATTTGGCTAAGACACAAACAAAAGCCATTTTTTCCGCATTTTTCATTAAAAGTTTTTGGGAAATCCAAATTAAAGTCATAACTTTGCACCCGCATTCGGGAAGAGTGTTTCTTTTTTGAGGCAACATCTTCATTTCTCCGAACGCTTTTTTAGGATTGTGCTATGGTGTAATGGCAGCACTAGAGTTTTTGGTTCTCTCAGTCTAGGTTCGAATCCTGGTAGCACAACTTGCGAGAAGGTTTTTCCCTTGAAGTTGCATGATGCAATCTTTATCTCGCTATCGGACTTGTAGCTCAGTTGGTTAGAGCAACAGACTCATAATCTGGAGGTCCTTGGTTCAAGCCCAAGCTGGTCCACATTGAAAATCAAGCACTTACAAAGTTTTTGTAGGTGCTTTTTCTTTTCTTGGTGAACATGAGGTGAACATAGAGAGCCCGAAGTGACCTTTAGGCGACCTTCCGAAATTCAATGTGATTTCTTGTGAGTTCAAGAAATTTATTCATGGCATACTGCGCCAAATAGACATCTCTCACGCTATGGATAAGTGGGAACATTTTGGGAACAACAACCCCACTGACAATCGGCATTGTTTCTAAAAATCAGTGGGGTTGTTCGTTTCGTTGTCAATCTTGAAAAGATGATTACAAGTAATTCAGATAAGTTCGTACTCTTCAATTAAAACAGCTAAACTTAGAATGGAAGATCATCACTTTAGCTATTCATTGTATTTGTTAACAACTTAACTGATTGCTCATTGAATAATTCCTTATATTTATCAAAATCTTGTTTTACATATACTTCTGTCAATGATATACCACTGAAAGACGAGAATCCAAGAGAGGAATATGGACATCTTATTGTCAATGACTTCAGGTTATCACAACCATAAAACGTATCGCTATCTATATATCTAATGTTTTCTGGAATATCGATACAATTTATCGAACATCCAGAAAAAGCACTTCTTCTAATATATTTCAAACCATATGGTAAAATAACACTTAAAACCTCTTTTGCCCCTTCAAATGCTTCCTTTCCAATAGTTTCAATAGTGTTTGGCAAAACAATTGTTTCTTGTTTTGATAAGCATGCGATAAGAGTTTTTTTGTCAGCTGTCATAAGTAAACCATGTTCAAAAAGAAAATGCTCAGATCTACAATCAATATATTCAATGCCAGATTCACGGAAAGGATTACCTTCAATTTCTATAATGCTTTCAGGTAGCGTAAAACTTTTCAGTGAAGTGCATCCCCAAAGAAAATTGGAAGGTATTTGTTTGATTGTTTTTGGAATCTTTATTTTTTCTAATGAACTACAGCAACCAAAGTTATTGTCAGCTAATTGTTCAACGCTATCAGGAATATCTACGGACTTAAGTGATTTGCATATTGTATCTTCACAAATGACAAAGATTCGTATTATTTACATTTCGCTGTTTGTGGTGAAATATATGTTAAAACTTAAATTCTAATGCAAATTTGACTGCTTGCTTTTTCGCTGTGGGTAAATCCAAATAATTAAGCCTTCGAATATATTCCACATGCAATATATTCAAGATGTTATGTACACCGATAGACAATTCCCAGTAAGGATTATTAGAATCCATTATATAACTGCCATCAGGAAAAGGCATCAGAATACTAGAAGAAATATTATTCCTTAAATATGGATTATTTTTATCGGAAAGATCGCCCCATAGGCATTTTAATCCAAGGCATTCTCTACATTTCATCATTTTTAGAATAGGTATTCGGTTAAATAGTTTGCCTTGCAAATCCCATGTGAGCTCCCATGAAAGGAATCTGTCATTGAGGAACTCCATATTATTAATTAGGTCAAAAGTATTTGGGGACTTGTAAATGCTAACATTAGTTGCTGGCATTATTAATAATGGGAATGGGACTTGATTCCATTGGACTCCAACTAACAACCTGCCTTCAATGCATCCAAAACCCATGGGCAACCAGAATGGCTTTGTGAGTTCCATTTCCGTATAATTGTAGTTGTATTGTCCACCTAACAGACCTTCGAATCCCTTTGTATGTTGCAATCTTATTATTGGCGAACTATAATTGATAGCCCATCGTTGTTGCTTGGTTGTAAAATAGGTTTCGTTAGGTGCATATCTCAGACCTATTGTTCCTTCTGAATAGCGAATGGATGAAAGTTGCGTTATTCTACCCATTGGTTTGAAAGCAATAATCCCTAAGGGTCTTACTTTCTCGGTCCTCATTTCCCCATACACTTTGAATCCATTCAACCATTCGTAATCGAGACGAACAGACTGACGATTATACAGGAACATCTTGTCAATGTCAGTTGTCTTTATAGAGGTAAAAACATTGTCCTTGTCGGAATCTAGAAATTTGTCGCTTGGCAGAGCAACATCACGCATAGATTCAATAGTGAGGGTACGTTTAGGATATTCGTATGGCTGGTACTTAGGAGAACTAAAACTATAAATGAGCTGGACATCGTAGTAATTCTCTTTTGATTTGAATGCATGAGCATAATATCCCTTTAAAAAAAGATGAGGATGGAGGTTAGCCGTGGTTTGTCCTCCAAATCGGAATCTCAGGCCATCATTGAAATTACTGGAGAGAGTGCTGAATACTGGTCCAATGTCGAACTTGCTAGGGGAATACTCACTGCCTGTTTCGATAAAGTTCTCAAACAACATTTTCATGCCTATCATCAGGTTCTTAAACCCACGTATTTTGTACATCTCCGTCACCAAGGAATCAACAGCATACTCCCCACGTGTCATAGTTCCCTTCCTATAATTCTCCCAATAAAGGAATGGACGTTTTTCTGCATCTATGGTACTTACAACGGACCTGTTGTCGTGCATCAAGGAATCAGGCAATGGAGAGAAGGAGAAATTAGAACGTCGAGTGTTTCGAATAATGATGGCTTTAGCAGCATTCTTGGTAATGTCCATTTCTGCTATCATGTCATCATGCCCCAGAACCCATTCGCCTGTATCTAGCAAAACAAACTCCTGGATGCAACGCATGTTGTCTATCCAGTTCACATCACTACTTTTCGGAAAAGACATTTCACATCGTCTTACTTGGTATGAACCATCTGCCATGACAAGCAATTTCCCTTTAAATCCGAAGTCCTGCTGATTGACAGGAAAGAAGTCTACTTGATAGCAGGTGTCCCGTGCAACAAGAATTGTGTCGGTGATGTAGTAATGGTAGAAAGTGATAGCATCGCGGCCTATGGGACTGGAAAAGGCATGATGCAAGAAGCGTATCTCGTTGTCGTAAATATCAATGTCGTTGAAATAGTCCTTTAATATGACGTTGATTATCTCGCCCGTCTGAAACAAGTTGCTTATGCCAGAGATACGATGGGCATGAACTATCTCTTTCTCGAATCGAGAAGACTTACAATAAAGCCGCTCAATTACAGTTTCTTCTACCATAACTGGCAACGTTAGTTTATTGTTGTATTGAGAAACCTCTAAGTGGTTGTTCAGCCAAGGACGATCCTTGAAGAGACCTCTTTGTAAATCCTCCTGCTTTAAGTCGTTAAATCCGGCACTTATCTTCTGGTAATTCGTATATCTATAATAGTCCCTATTTCGTAAACTTGTTTTTTGCTTAGCAGCAATCACTTTTCTCATGAGTTCCACGGCTGGATTGTTCTTGCGTTGGTATCTCTCGCGTTTAGCCTTCACGGTCACTTCGTTTAGTTGCATGGTTACGGGTTCCATAGCTATGATAGCTTCGTATGGCTCACTCTTAAAGCTATATTCCAAACGCTTATACCCTACAGATGTTACTATGACGCGTTGCTCCATATTTTGAGGCAAAATGAAACGGCCTTCCATATCTGCCTTGGTGAGAACTCTACCATAAAAGTCGCTGACTGTCGCCCCTGCTATAGGTAGACTGTCAGAGCTGTCAATAACGATTCCTCTTAATTGTGCTATTGCAGGCTGTATGCTAACACTTAGCAGGAAGAACGTTATCAGTGTAATATTTCCTATTAATCTTGCCATTGAAAGTTCGTTCAACCTTCTCCACCTGACTATACAACATGGGTATCTTATATGGTTCCAACTTCGATTTCAGATACAGTGCCAATTCCTTTCGGTTTAGCTCTTTACCTTCCTTCATGACAACCAATAGTTTCAAGGCTTTGCCTGTAATGATGTGATCAACGGGCAAACAAACACAATCTTTTACATCTGGAAAAGAAAGAACAGCATCTTCCACTTCCGTGGGAGCCACCTTAAATCCACCAACGTTAATAACATCATCCTCACGACCAGTAAGATGTAGCATACCCTCAGCATCCAGTTTCCCAATGTCTGAAGTATAGATAACACTTTCTTTCAATACAGATGCCGTTCGCTCAGGATCCCCAACATATCCAGACATCAAGGTTTTTCCTTTACAAGCTATTAATCCTTTGTCGGTAATCATAATCTGGGAATGTTTCATAGGTTTACCCAAGCAACCAGCTTCACACCTTCCATCATTATAATTATAAGTGCTGATGATTCCAGTTTCCGTTGAAGCGTAGGTATTGTATAGCCGTGTGGTCGGCAATAATTGACATAACGTCATCATGTCGGAATGTGATATCGCTGCGGCCCCTGTTTCAATAAAGTCTATCTTGTTTGACAGTGAGGACAAACGTTCAGCTCCAAACTGGATAAGAATACGAATGCTGGCAGGGACCAAGAATGTTGCCATTTTGGATGCAGAATAATCAAAGGCATCAAAGAACTTGTTCAGGTCTTTCAGACCATCTACAATGATGATTGTTGCCCCCAGCATGATAACTGGATAGATTTTGGACAGGCTTCCAATATGATTCAGTGGACCATTAACTACAAATGCCAGTTCATGAGAGAACCCCTGGCCATCAATCAGATTCTCTGCATCGGCAATGATGGTCTGATGACTAATGATTACTCCTTTTGATTTTCCTGTTGTCCCCGTCGTATATAGTATATCTGCAGAACCCTTCGGAACGTTATGAGGACACAGTTCACTAGAAATCTTTTGGAATGAGGATTCTGGCAAATCCTTTTCCAAAGGCGCAACGACACATCCTATCATGTGAAATGCAAAGTACTCCACAAGAAAACCGATAGAAGGAATTGCTCTCAGACATACTATTTGACCATCTTGATAATTTGCCTCTTTTAGTTCAATGGTTTTTCTTTTAATTCTTTCATGTAGTGCTTGGTATGTACACTTTTCATTACCACACACGACAGCTATTTTGTCTGGGTAAGTTGTCGCATTGCGTTCGATATAATCCTCTATGGTCATCATGTCATTTCTCTGATAGTTTCTTCTCAACAAGTGCCACGATACTGTCAAGTGTCTTTAGATTTTTGGGAGTTGCATCTGTGGCTTCCAGCTTTATGTTGTATTCATCTGATAGCATCATCAGAATCGTTGTAACACCTAACGAATCTAACTCACTGAACAGGAAATCCGAATCGAAATCAACAAGAGGAAGAGCCTCCTCCAACATTGTTCTTATTTTTTCTTTCATATCTTTGTTATTTGAATAATCTTGGCAAAAAATCCACTAAATACTTTCTCCAGTTTTCCCAACTATGACCACCATCCGTCTCGTGATAGTAGTATTTGTACCCTTTATCTTTCAATTTAAGCCTAAAATCATCATTAAGTTTCTTCACAAAGTCATCTTTTCCCACAGCTATATAATATAGTTGAGGAGGTGTTTTAAATTGTTTTTTCAGTTTTTCATCAAGATTATTGTATATTGACAAGTCTCCACTACTTATTCCGTCTGTATATGAAGAAATAGTTTCTCCAATTTTACCTTTTGATAAAAAGGGAAAAACTGATGCGAGGTTTTCAACACCTTGAGCGATTTTTTCAGCGCGACCAATCTTTTTGTCATTTAATGCGTTGGTGGTTTGAGCAGAAAAAAGACCAACGTAATCAAAGTAATTGGGATTATTTGCGGATATAAATAATGTATGCAATCCTCCTAATGAAAGACCTGCAATAGCTCTACTTGGTTTTGTTGCTTTTACTCTATAATGCGACTCAACATAAGAGACAATATCGGGAACAAAAGCACTTTCTATCTTTCCTAACATTGATTCGACATTTGTACTTTTTGCTTTAGCATAAGAATATGGATTCTCTCCGGGCGCTGCCGCCATATTTGCAATGCCATTGGGCATAACAACAATCATTGGAACACATTTTTTCTGAGCAATTAAATTATCCAAAATTTCTATTGCCCTGCCAGCCTCAATCCATGCATTTTCATCTCCACCAGATCCATGAAGAAGATATAAGACGGGGTATTGTTTTTGTATATCAATTTTATAGTTTGGAGGTGTATATATACTCATTCTTCTTTTGGGGGTATCCTTAATGGAAGAATCATACCAAATCTTTTCAACATCACCATGGGCAACATTCTGCGTGACATAGTCATCTGCGACACCATCAGTAATAATGAAATAACTAAAGTATGTATCTACGTCTCTAATAGAGTCATTGTTGTTCGGATCTATCATTCTTTTGCCGTCAACTTCATAATAGTATGTATACATTTCTGATTCTAGAGGCTGAGTGGTGTATGACCAAATCCCATTTATTTTTTTCATTTGAAATCGTCCTTCTTTTCCAAACACACCTGCTGGAGTTTTAACAGGAAAAGACTTGGGCACAAAACTTCCTTTTAAGGACACTTCACTAGCATTAGGCATATTCAACTTAAAAGTAACCGATTTATTGGCATTTATTTGTGGAGAGATGCCTTGCGCATATGCGTTCACGTTAAAAACATGAATTATTGTAGTGATAATCAATAGTTTAATAATCTTTTTCATTACTCATTTTAAAATTAGAGGGTTAAGATATGAATATTTTTTGATATCATCATCTGTCGGATTAAGAAGAATTGTTTGTATTTCTGTATTGATATCTCCAGGCAGACATATATCATTATTATTTTTATTGATAAAGGATATGTTTGAAACACGATTTTCTGCAACATTTTTTGCCACACAAAACTTGTCATAATCGTTATCTATAGAAATAAAATCCATATTAGGTCTTTGTATCGCATAATAAAATACTAATTCTCCCCAACCACTATTAACAAAAACAATTGTCTTGGTTGATGGCAACAATTTATCATCTATAAGTTGGAAGTAGCCCCTATTCTTATATCTTCTTAGTCTTTTATTAACAGCTGTAATAATCTCTACACCTCTGTAACGATAACAATCTGAAACGAAAGCAAGAGCGTGGGTGTTTTTTCTTTTTATCAAATTCTTAATAGTAAGAGGCTGTAAGCGCTCTTTCCCATGAGAATACACTAACCAACGGAATATTAGAGGCGGGAATAAATACGCCATTAGGACAACCGAGAACATTCCTATAATGGTTACCTCTGCCAAGGAATAAAGGGCAGGATGTTTCGCAATAATCAGGGCACCAATACCAATAAACATGATTAGAGCTGAGATAATGATACTATGCTTATAAGAACTAAGCATCTTACGACGATAAGCATATTCGTACTGACAGCCTTCGGTCATAAAGATTGTATAGTCATCCCCTTGTCCAAAGATAAAGGTTGCCAATATAATGTTGACAACATTAAACTGAATACCCAATAACGACATGATACCTAATATCCATACCCAGCTGATAGCCATCGGTAAGAAAGATATTAGGGCCAATTCTATGCTGCCTAACGAAAACCAGAGGAAAAAGAATACAATAAATCCACATGCCCACCCAATATAGTTAAAATTATCCGAGAGGTTGTTGACAATAGCAGAAGTAAGTGATTGTGTTTCATCCGCTGGTGCAGTGGAAACAAGTGTATAAAAGTCATCAAAAGAATCATCTGCGAATCCTCGCTTAGCACTTTCCTCTCTCAGCTGCTGACATAAAGTTACTCCTTTACTCATGCGCCATTCATTCCATTGTTTAACGTTTGAGTCAGCTGAATTAAAATGTGTAATTTGCTCTAAATACTGCATATCTTGCTTCTGTTCATCCGTCATATAATTTATGTTGCGCAAATCAGCATCGAAAGAAGTCTGAAGACTGAAATACCCCAATACAATAGTCAGGGTTACAACCGTCCAGACAATCCATGATTTGTTTTCCACCTGCACATCACCTATTCTGCTCAAAATCTGATGAGTTGCCTTGGGAACTCGACGTACCATGTGTGGTAGCCATAAAAGGACGAAAATGATGGTGCCAACAAGTAAGAACGAACTGAAAAGTCCCAAGTCACGCAATGCTACAGATTCCAGTGGTAAAAGAGCCAGAAAAGCACCAACAGTAGTAATATTGCCAACAACCAGAGGCATTACAATCTCTTTAAGCGCAGAACGTATGTTGACCGTATGAGAGAGATGAGCGATGAGATGCAGCGGATAGTTGACAGCAATACCCAAGATAGAAGAGGATATACCTATTACGATGATAGAGACATCATTGTGAACTAGTGTCAGACATCCCATTGCAAAAAGCCATCCCCATCCAATACTGACTGCGATTAGCAATAGGTTACGTACGTTATGGAATACTAACCACAGCAAAAGGAGAATCAGAATCACAGCAATGGTTATTGCAATTATGCTATCTTGCTTTATTTGCTGAGCATTGCCGACAGCAATTACAGGACCTCCCGTTAGGCGTACCGTAACATTAGGGTATTGATTGCTGACGCTGTCACATATCTGTTGTAGCATTGACACCAACTTGGCATTATGCTCAGTTTCGCTAGCTCCAAAAGGCGAATCAACCAAAAGCATAGCGCTATTGGCGTTTTTTTGTGGTTTTTGACGTTCCAAAACAGACCCAAACAAATTTAGAGGGTCGTGCTGAATTTGTAAAGACATCATACCAGCACTGGGAAGCATCAACATTTGCTTGTCGTTTTCCAATTGACGGGCAATAAAGTCCGGAACTTTTGTCAAACTATCTATACGGGCATAGTCATCCTTTGTTAGCAGGTACGGAATACGAGTATATAAGGTGTTCATTGCCTCTTGCATGACTTCAGGGTCGTCATCATATAGATAATCAATAATATGTGCGGAATCAGCTTTTTCTAATTTATCTGTAAAAAAGTCAATGGCAGGCTGACACGAATTGCTAGGAGCTTGGAATATGACATAGATACGACGTGCACTCGAAGAATTTTGATATTCCATAAAAGCTTTTTGTTGCTCATTTTCAAGGGGGAGAAAGTCAGAAATATCTTCCTTATACGACTGCCCGACCGTCAGCAACACCAATATAATAGTAAACACCATTAATGATGTCCAGCGCAATATTGTATGTGCCTTTAATGCTTCGAATATTTGTAGTATCAACTTAGTCATTTTCTTAACTTTATCTGTTATCTACTGGATTAGCATAGATTCCAACAAATATATCACGTAACCGCTCTATATCACAAGTGTCCTCATAACGATCAAGTGCCGTAAGATGCTGAAGGAACACATTGTATTCCTCATTGGTATACATGGATTGATAACGAGTGTTACCATATAAAATATCATGAGCTATATAATTGTTGGGAAATAAACGATAGGCAGTGTTGATACGACTGTCTATTAATCGAGCAACAGACTTGTGATATTCATTATTAGTTTGCCCTTCGAAAGCGGATAACTCCACCATACGTATAGGTTGACATATAGCTATGTGAACTCTACCTTTAGGTTGCAAAATTCCAGTAAGAATACTGTTCAAATCCTCACCAGGCTTCTTCGTATATTTGGTGTATTGTGATTCGTATAACTCCAAGGCTTTCAAAATGTCACAAGATTCCCATTCATATGAAATAGCAATGGGTACGATGTTCAATTCCGCTAAGGCTTTAATCTTATCTTTGCTCTCACTCATGCAGAACATCTTTATAATGCCTTGATCCGTCTGGTCGATACCATTCTTAGTACGACCATTACGCTGAGCTATCCATACCGACTGACCTTTCTCCTTGATCGTATAGCGAATATACTCCGAAAGATGCATTGAACTATGATAGAACTCCTTAATATCTCCGCCAGGACGAGCCACCTTAAACATTTTGTTACTCTTGCCAACGTCTATGACAACAGGATGCATCATCAGGTTGGCTCCAAAGGTTATCTCAGTGGTGTCAAAACCATTCAATACAAAGTAGTATTGCAGCAGACTGGCATCAAGCATAATATCGCGATGGTTAGAAACAAACAGGTAATGTTTATCAGGACTAAGGCGCTCAAGGCCTGAGACGGAGAACTCACTGATACTACGAGTAATGATTTGTTCATTGACACGTCGCATGGTATCATGCTGAAATTCATGAACCGTCTTAAACGAACGTATTCGTTCACGAGTAGCTTCTAATGTCTCTGAAGGATAAACGTAAGAAGCAAGGAGTGGGAACACGTCACTGTTGGCTATACGCTGCATGGCAGCTGATATCTCTTCTTCGTAATAAGGACGAATATCGTCAAATTTGGAAATTCTCGGTATCATATGTTATATCATTTTTATCCATTCTAAAAACAATGCCATCCACTGGCGGCTTTCATCTGATCCCTTCTTCATACTTGCGCCAAAGCCATGCCCACCAGTCTCAAACTGAATATAACGATGGGGAATTTTTTTAACAGTCAGAGCAGAATCGAGCAATACCGAATTGCGGTAATCAACAATCGGGTCATCCTTACAGTTGACAAGGAATACCGGCGGACAATCTTCTGGAACACGCTTTTCTAACGACAACAGTTCGCGTAGCTCATTGTTCCTTGTACGCGAATCGCCCAACAATCCGCGACGAGAACGCTTGTGAACACAAGGGGCTGTCATTGTGACAACTGGATAGATTGGTGCTACGAACGCTGGACTGTCGTCCTTGTCGAACAGTTCAGCAGCAGACATCACTAAATGACCTCCTGCCGAGAAGCCCATAGCTCCGACCTTACAGGTGTCAATATGATAGGTGTCTGCATGTGCCTTCACATAACGTATTGCTTGGCGGAGGTCATCCTGTGGGTCTGGATAACGATTCCCGCGAAACACCATGCGATAGTGAATGATAAAAGCAGGAACATATGCTGTACGATAGTACAAGACAAATGCCGATATTCCATTCTTTTGCAACCATCGTCCGACCTCATGACCCTCCGTTTCCATATCATGCCAGAAATAGCTGCCCCCAGGACACACTATTACGGCAACATTCTCTCCGTCATTATTCGCCAAATATGGAGTCATCATCACACTTTTATGATGCGCCATACCCTCCCAGATATTCACCTGAGGCATCGCCTTGATGGTGACGACGAGCAATATGATGATAATTATTCTGCGCATGCGTTTACCTTATTAATAATATAGTTGACACCTAATATGGCTTCACATGTAGTAATAGCCGTAAGTGGCACACCACAGAATCCATGCAAGTTGTTATTTTGGCCTGTCAGCAACAGATTGCTAACCTTTGTGACCACAGGAACCTGAGACAATACGATATTCTGACAATTCTTGGCAAAGCCACAGATGCTGCCATCCTTAACGCCATAGAAATCACGTATAGTCAATGGTGACGATGTGTTAATAGCCTCAATACACTCTCGGAAGCCAGTATGAATTTCTTCTATTTGGTTCAAAAGTAGTTCTGCACACTTCGTTTTCCATGCTTCATACTCAGTACCACGATGCCCGACAGAGGTATTCTCCCATCGCTTTACCATATCAAAGGGCATTGGTGCAGTTATCAGCACCTTTGTTGCATAACGCCCTTGATGACTGTTGGGTGGAGTCATCATTAGGAATCCTAATGGCCATGGTTTATCCGTACGACTGAAGTTCCACACATCAGCATAACGGGTCATATAGTATTCCGAATGATTGATGTATGGGAAAGCCTCTGGCTTAAGCTTTATATATAATGCGAAAGCGGAATGAGTGTTGGGGATGGTTTCAAGACGCTCACGATATGATTGGGGAAATGCTTTCTTATCCATCAGTTTTATCAGCGTACATGGGTGAATATCAGAAATATAGTAGTCGGCTGTATATTGCTTTCCGCTCTTTGTACGTACATACTCCACCTTCCTGTCAACAACATTAATCCACTCGACAGCGTTGCCAGGTATCACCTGCCCACCATTGGAAGTAATAACATCAGAAAGAAGCTGTGCGAAATGATAGCTGCCATCAACGAAACGACTGGCACCCTTGATATAAAGCGTGCTAATAATAGCATGCACGTATGCTGGGGTCTCATGGGCACGACCGCCATAAAGTGGATTCATATATGCCAACACACTACGCAGTCGCTCGTCTGTGATATATTTGGCAATGAAGGCATCTGCCGCCATCAGGAAATCATTGGACTCGGCAAAGAGGCTAATCTGCCCTGTAGAAGGACGTAAATTGAACAGGTCCACCTTGTCGGCGATAGCTAATACAGCATCGACATAACGTTCTAGATTGCGCTGCTCATCAGGAAACGACCGTGCCAGTGATCTGACAAAGCCGTCACGACCTTTAGCAATGGTATAGTAAGACTTGTCTTCTGCAAAATACAGCCTATCGGTACATTCATCATCTACATTACGGATTTTTACGCTATCAAGAATTCCAAGATAATGGCATAACTTCCATATATTTTCACCGGGCTGCATGCCGCCAATAACATGCATTCCTGTATCGAAATGCTCGCCAAAGCGCTGGAATGTCTGCAACCCACCACCAATCATTGCATTTTTCTCCAGGATGGTGACATGGAATCCCTCTTTACTGAGTATAGCACCAGTAAAGAGTCCTCCTAATCCTCCACCTATGATGATCACATGTTGCTTCATATCTTGTTCGCCTCCATTATTTGATGGTAAATCTTCTCTGCAGTCAGCAGTTCGCTGCATGTAACTATAGTTCCAACGATGACTCCGAGAATTCCGTGTGAGTTGATGTTCTGACCAGTCTGCAACAGGTTGGGTATTTTAGTGCGATGAGGAACTCTGCATGCAGCGCCTAATTTTATGTTACGGGCAACGCCATACATACCGCCCCCCTCTGTACCAGTATAGTCTTGATAAGTTAATGGAGTAGAAGTATAGTAATGCTTGATGTGTGAGCGCAGACCCGGAAACTGTTTTTCAACCGATTCCAAAAGTAGTTCTGCCTTCTGCCGTTTAAAGGCTTCATAGTCGTCACCTCGATGCCCTACTTTCGTACCAACCCACTGCTCCACATCTTTCATCTGCATATACGATATAATGACTCCTGTTTGGGCAAAAAGATGGTTGACATCGTTACAGAAATGCATATACAAATAGCCCTTTGGCCACGAAATTGTATCGTATTGTTCACAATTCCAAGGTGTCCCATAGTTATATCCGTAAAAGTTATAGTTTTGATATGGCACAGAATTATCCTTAAATTCAAGATATACTGAGAATCCACCAACAGTTTGAGGTATTGTATTGATACGATTGCGGAATGCAGGACGTATAAGTTTTGAGTCCGTCAGTTCCAAAGTCCGCATAGGATGAGTGTCAGAAATAACGATATCGCAAGGTATAAACTCGCTTTCATTGACTTCAACACCTGTGGCATGAGTGTCGTCACATAATATTCGAGTGACTTTGCTGGATGAAAGTACGCGACCGCCATAATACTCAATAGTGTTTACCATAGACTTTGCGATAGCGTCACTTCCCCCTACAATACGATATGCACTCTGGTTGTAAAAATCCATGATAAAGGCATGGGTGGAGAATGGCGTCTTGTCGCGCTCTGCAGCATATAGTGGCAGAGAACCCACTAACACTTTTGCTAGTTCTGGATCAGAGATGACACTATCGATTACTTCGTTGATGGAACGTAACTGATATTCGGTGTTGATGGCTGCATCACTCTCTGCGTGTTTCAAAGAATGCAACGATGAAGCGCCAGCAACCTTTTCAACTAAATCGAAATAACGGTTTAGTTCTTCCTTCTGACGGGGAAAATAGCTAGTCATCTGTTCAATGAATTTTTCACGTCCATTAGCAAAACGATAGCATTGTCCGTTAAGAGCAACAACGTCATATCCATCACTATCCAATGGTGATAGTTGTATGTCTTTCTTTATCTCCAAGTACTGCAGCAAGCGGTCAAGAGTCTGACCTTCGGATGCACTGCCAATAAAGTGCATTCCTGTTTCGAAACGCGCTCCACGACGAGTAAAGCACTGTAGACAGCCACCTATCTGGGCTCCCTGTTCCAGCACGGTGACGTCATAGCCATTTTTTGCCAAAATGACTCCACAGGACAAACCGCCCATACCACTTCCTATTATAATGACTCTCTTCTTATACATTCTGCTCTATCTGGTTTGCTATCTGTTCGTACTTCTCGATATAATGCTTACGCAACTGTGAGGCCTGCGACTTTGTATCACCCATAGCTTTCAACTGAGCATTTGTTATGGGCTCGCCAACCTCGATGTATATCGGACCTTTGCGGAGATGATATGTTTTCTTGGGCAATATCTTTCCCGGCCCATAGAGATACATCGGAACAATATTGATACCTAATTGTTCTGCGATATGGAATGCCCCTTGATGGAAACGTCCGATGGTGCAGTCTTTCGAACGTGTTCCCTCAGGATATACAGCTATGCTATAGCCTCTATGGACAAGCGATTGCAGCTTAGGCATCAATTCGTCGATGCCCTCTGCTACGGGATAGAACTCCGCATTGCGTATCAGCAGTCCATATAGCGGATTATGCCATACCCATTGATTGGTTAAGAAGATAATGTTTGGCGTAAAGATAAGCTGACATGCAAGGTCTATATGCGACTGATGATTACATATTACCACTGACGGTTTGTCGAAGTCAACGCTTTCAGCAATCTTATATCTGAAACGAGTGCCTGGAATTCCATGATGTAACATAACGAAACGTGTAGATTTGTATATCAGCCGATGCAAGTTATGTCGCTTCTTTTCGGTCATCTTGCCAATCTTGACATATACCCAAACGGCAGGTGTAATAACACAAAAACAGAAAAAAAGCACGAACAACAACGAATAAACAGTACGGACAACATTTGACAATAAGCGGAACAACCGTAGCGGAAGCCCGTATACAATAGCCAAGAAACACAACAGCGTATTGAGCACACTGATACGAGCAAAGTCAATTCCTGGCCGGAAGTGGCTGACTCGCTCTTCACGTGGCGGATAATACACATTGATGTCAACAGGTTCTATCTCTATTCCGTGCCAAGAGGCAAAGACCAACAGTTCTAACTCTGCTTCATAGCGTGATGTCACGAAAGAAAGTCCGTAAAGTTTCTTCAGCGGATAGAGGCGATAGCCTGATTGAGTATCTGGTAATATGCGCCCTGTCTGTACACAGAACCAGAAATTTGAGAACTTATTAGCAAATTTGCTGCCTTCGGAACGTTCTACCCCTTCCAACTGCCGGCTTCCAATAATCAATGCGCCCGGATGCTTTTGATTGGCAGTCAAGAAATGATGTATATCGCTAGGATAGTGCTGTCCGTCGCCATCAAGCGTGATTGCATAAGAGAATCCCATATCCAATGCGCGTTTAAAACCTTCTCTTAGTGCATAGCCCTTGCCACGATTGGTGGTATATTCTACAAGAGTGATACCTGCCACCTGATGCAGTTCTGCAGACGTATTATCAGTAGAACCATCGTTAACGACAATGACATCGCGACACTCTCGCAGGGCATCGCGAACCACAACAGTTATAGTCCCACCATTGTTATATGTGGGAATCACGACACATATTCCGCGGTCATGAAGTGTCTGCTGTTGTTTGTCCTTGTCAGTTTGCTTCATATTTCTTGGCAGGTGAATGACAGTTTAGCCAATAGTGCTTCTTCTGCAAGTACTTGAACTTGTAGATGGCAGGTCTTGTTCGCTTCATCAACAACTATCTTGTCCAAGACATACGTTATGTGAGGTGTAGTCACTGGCGATATGACGTTCAGGAACTTGACGTTCTTGATGTTCTTTATAGTATAGTTTTTTTGTGCATAATCCTCCAACAGCTCTTTCGCTATCTGGATAATGCATACGCCAGGTGTGATGGGTTCATCTGGGAAGTGGACTTTATAAATAAAGCTTTTCTCATCGAGACAGACACCGTATCGTGCACAAAAAGATGTTGTCTCTCTCTCAGAAATAACATATAGATTATTGAGTAACTTCATCTGCTATTGGTGTAAATAGATATGATATATTACGACGCACATTCTGGTAGCTTGTCTCGCTTCGCTGTAGACAACGCATCAGTTGCGCCAAGTCTTTCTTCAGAACACGACGGATATACCACTTGTCCATCATGGTTATAACGCTATATAAGTGTATTTTCTGGCGACGAGGGTCGTAGCTGAAGTCTAGAGCCGTAATACCAAACTCATTGAAAATACACCCCTTGATGATTCCCTCGTCGTTGACTAATATACAAACCCCGCTGACATACCCGCGAGACATCTCGATATATGCCGAATAGCGTGCGCGTTCTCCTTCATTAGAAGGGAACGTCACCTGTGCATGAGCAGTTATGACATACATCAGCAGGTTAATGCACAGAAAATATCGCAGCATTGATAGTCTCATTAGTACGTATGTTCTTGAGGTTTATCACCGTTTTGTCACCACTCTTTTCTACCATCTCCACACAGTTCACTACGGCACGTTGCTGGTTGAAGTGTAGCACTATTTTCTGAAACATCTGTCGCATATCCTTACGTTGGGGGACCAGTGTGGCTATCCATTCGCCATTAGTGGTAGCTATCGTTGTCTTAAACGTCTTGTCGTCTAAAAGACAGTTACCCACCACACTACTCATCATAACACGAGCTATTTCACGGAACATTTTGTTCTGGTTGACATCAATGACATCGTTGCGCTGTTTGTTCTTCAGCAACACTTTGTCGCCATTTAAAACAAATACGTACGCATAAGGAATTGTATATTCCCAACGCAGTTTGCTGCTCTGTTGATAGTACATCTTACCATGAGCCACTATATCATCGTTGAGCATCTTAAGATGCTTGGTCTGGACGAAATCGCACTGCATGGTTTTCATCGCGGCAGCTGCCTGATTGACACGTTGGCGAATCTGTGCGTCGTTAAGTGTCTGTGCCGATATTGACACAATACTCATGAAAGTCCAAAGAAGTAACAAATATCTCTTCATATTACTATTTTGCTATTAAAAAACACCCCGTCATAATAAATGCCACACCCAGCCACTTCGCAGCCGACACCTCTTCATGGAAAAACATGATGGCCGCAAACATGCCGAAGATATAACTCAAACTGACCATTGGATAGGCTGTACTGAGTGGAAAGGTTTTTACGATATACGCCCACAATATCGATGCGGCACCAAAGAACAATCCACATGCAGCAAACTGCCAGTTGACAAGCATCTTTGCAAAAAAATCACGCGACCAACTGAATGCCGGCATACGCATCATGGCGTATTTTAGGAACACCTGCCCACCTGTGAGCAGGATGCTCTGTAATATTGCGTATGGTATTATTCTCCACATGTCAGTACTATTGATGTTGATTTGATGACAGACTGCTCCTGTTCACCCATACGGTGCAACAATTCACGATACATGGGTGTTGTCTCATCGTGACAGCCAACCAATACTGTTTTACATTTTCCACCACGTAACAACAATTCAGCATCGCGCAATGCCCATTTCAGCGAAGCTTCATCCTGCGTGTATGTTATGTTATATCCATGACACCCAAGACGTATTGCTATATTGCTACCGATGGTGTTGTGAGTGCTTTGCATGAAATACGTAGGTTTCAGCATTACCTCACCTTCTTCAGTCATTTGGCAAAGCAACTGTTCTGAATTCTCCAGGCATCCTAACGCGGTACCGGTAATAATAGCATCAGGTTGTTCTACACCTGCTTTCCTCAGTGCTTTCAACGAAGACAACAACGAACTTTTCATGATTTTTCCCATACGTCGAGCTTCCAATGGCTTCACATAGTCGCGAATCTCGGCCAACTCGTCTTCTGATGTAATTTCAACTCTTGCAAGTTCTTTAACTGAGAGGTGCTCATTATTGTTAATTTCTAATTCATCGTTTCTGCTTAGGCTAAGAACCAGAGACGTGTCATTGCCCCCAAAGCCAAACGAGTTGCAGACGACATTACGCAAATCATAATCAACCTCACCCATCGTCGGCACAATACCATTATTCATTGGTGTTGTGAAACCTAAGTTGGCAGGTACAAAATGGTGGTGCATAGCCAATAGACAAATCACCGTTTCAATACATCCTGATGCACTAGTTGTATGACCTGTAAACGACTTGGTACTGCTGACCTTTGGCATCATGTTGCCAAAAACACGCTGAAGTGCAATACTTTCCGACATGTCATTGTTGGGAGTTCCTGTTCCGTGTGCATTGACATATTGAATATCGGTTGGTTCCAAGCCAGCCATCTGCAATGCTTCAGTCATAGCACGATAGGCTCCTTCACCATTCTCTGACGACGCGGTTTGATGGAAAGCATCGCAAGCATTGCCGTAACCACGAAGGTAGGCATGTATTTCTGCTCCTCGTTTTGTTGCAGACTCTTCTCTTTCCAACACCACGAATGCTGCTCCCTCTCCGAGGTTTAGACCCGCACGATTATTATCGAAAGGTCTGCACTGCTCATGGTCAAGAATCATCAGCGAGTTAAAACCGTTAAGGTGAAATATTGACAATGCTTCGCAGCCTCCAGCAATAACCATGTCACACTGACCAGCTTTCAGCATGTTAGCACCTAATATCAATGCATTGGCAGCAGAAGAACATGCAGTAGATATTGTCGTGTACTCGTCAAAAAGGCCGAAATAGTCAGCAATCATCCGTGTGGTACGGCCACAACTGTGATTCTTGACGCATGCTAAATGCTCATTAGATGTCTTTAGACTATCAAAGAAACGTTCTGTGATATCCATACCAGCAACGGTAGTACCTGAGACGAGGACTATGCGCAAATTATTTTTACCAACGGTCTGTTTGTCTATACCAGCATCTGCCAACGCCTGTTTCACAGCCAACATACCCATCAATGATGTACGATTGGAATAGGAGTCCGTGATTCCAAGTTCGTTACGCATCTCGTCGTTTGACAGCGGAACCTCGCCAACGGGGAGTTCAAGGTGTGTAGAGCGCAGATGCTTCATCACACCAATCCCCGTGTGCTTGTGCTGCAACGACTGCAGTACCTGCTGCTTGTCCAAGCCCACGGCACAGACTATTCCTTCACCAGTTATGACGATATTACTATTCACTTTGTTCGATGATTACTTACATATTCTGCAATTGTGCGTATGCTTTTGAAAATAGCCTTACCTTCGGCAGGACTTGCCAACTTGATGCCGTAGTCTTTCTCCATGAGCACAATCAGTTCTAGCGCATCGATAGAGTCAAGGCCAAGACCATCGCCAAATAGTGCATCGTCAGCATTAATATCATCTGGTGTCATCTCTTCCAAATTAAGCGACTCAATGATTTTCTTTTTTAATTCTAAAATTAAATCTTCCATATTTTATATTCTTTTATTTTTTTACAATTAGTTTTAATTCTGCTTCAAAATGACTTTCATCCACATAGTCTATCCATCCAGCTAAAATGCTTTGTATACTATGATCTAGGAATGTCGACGTCAACACGCGGTGCATCATGTCCTCATTCTTAAAGGGCAAGATATAGAAAGATGTCTCAGCATGATAACCATTGCGGACTGCAATCTCACCACATACGATGTTGGGTAAGGTGTATACAAACAGCGAAGGACTAGGGAAATAGTCATCGCCAAGAACAATGCTTCTGGCATATTCGCGATCAACCCACAGCGATGATGTGTGATTAAACAGTACCACAGCTCTGTCTGCACAATGCTGAAGACGTGGATGCTCTTGGTTCAGTAACAATTCACTGGCGACAAATCCTAACTGGCTCAACCGATCCATCTTGTAGAACTTGGGATAAGAGCCTATGTGGCGTTTATAGACTTCGGCCAAAATGTTGCCTGCTGCTATGTCAGTTTCAATCTGTTTCTCGTCGACAATGACGCTATGAGGTGTTATGTTGACGCTATGAGTAACGCTATAATCACATATTTTGCCAACCCTAAAATCTTCACTATCGTTACTTGCATTTATATATACTGCAGCATTGCATCCCCCAAAGCCTGAGATTATTTTTACAAATGACCGTTTGCTGACACTTACAGGCTTAGACGAGATATTGACTTTTCCAGATACTCCAATCTCACTGAACCCGAGAGTTGCCAATAACTCCCCATGACTGACGGAATGCATGGTGATGATGGTCTCCAGAATGCCTGAAGCACCCAATGTGTGACCATAATAGCCTTTCAGAGTGTTGATGGGAATGTCGGACAATCCTGAAGATTCTATAGCCTTCGATTCCATCTGGTCGTTATACATGGTAGCTGTACCATGCACATTGACTGCAGAAAGAGTGTCGGAGGCGATACCTTCGGTGACATGTTTGATGACACTCGCACATCCCTCTCCTTTTGGCGATGGACTGGTAATATGATATCCGTCATTGCGAATGGCTCCTCTAACTATCTGCCACGAAACGGTTTCGGGCTTGTTTACACTCAAAATCATTGTTGCAGCCGCTTCGCCTAAATTCAACCCCAAGCGCTCGATATCAAATGGACGACAAGGTTCGGGCGACAAGGCTTTCAACGACTGGAAGCCTGACACCACGAAATGACTGATGACATCGCAGCCTACAACGATGGCTGTGTCATAACAGCCATTCTCCAACATACGTTGAGCTGTAACGAGAGCAGCTACACCAGATATGCATGCATTGCATACCACAAGTGGTTGGATGGTGAGTCCTAATAATGACGCTATACGTTTGGCAGATTCTGCCGGTTGTAATGAATTATAATCAGCAGAAGAGATGTGGTCGATGTTGGCTTTAGTGGTACTGACAATGAACAGGATACGATGGCTGCTAATGTCAATGCAACAATCCTTTAATGCCCGATTGACACTATGATAAACCAGCGATTCAAACCATGTCAGACCACTGATCATCAGTTGTTGGCGTTGCTGCTCTGTGAATCGCGAAGCCACGTAGTCATCTTCACTCCTACCCGAATAACTGGCATAAGATGTCAGCGCAGAACATCCCTCACGAAGGGCTTGATAGTTCTCCGCTGTTGTCACCCCTAATGGCGACATCACATTATCTGCAAAACAATATACCATCTACGTCCTAGTTATTTTTCAAATACGTTCCAGCGTTTTTGCCATTCTTCATAGAACTTGGGACTGTACAGCACTAACTGATAATCCGTGTCCATGAACACCTGCACACTATGACCTGTGGCTATTAGACTCTCGTCGGTTGTGTCGCAAATCTCGTAATCGAACACAATTTTTGCAGCCTCCGTAGGTTTATAGATAATATCAATACGAGGTCGCATACCATATCTAATAGGTTTTTTATATTGGAAAGACAACTCAACAAGTGGAGCATAATAACCCTTATCAAAGAACCCTGTATATGTCAAGTCAAACTGTTTTCCAAATTCCTCACGGGCATCTTCAAAATACAAAGCATACGAACCATGCCATACAACATTCATTGAATCCACTTCGCTGAAACGAATATTTAGTTCTTTTGATGTTTTTAATTTCATTAGGCATTTCCTCCTTCCTTGACGGCTATTTTCATTTCAGTTTCCAAAATTTGATTCTCATCACAAGTAATAACCGCCCTTGCAAGGAGCATCCCAAAGATTTCTTCTTGTACATCAACGGTCGTAGTTATCAAATCTCCAACTTTGGGAAGAGTGAAAATTTCCATATTACGAATTGCTCCTATAAAACCAATCTGAATACCCTTTTTAAGGATGTATTTATTAATATATCCAATACGAGCCGCACATGTTTGAGCCACATTTTCAATTAATCCAAAAGCACCGAAGTAATCATCATTGACAAATATATTATTCGGCACGATAATCGTTTCAGTAACTGTTTTCCTCATATCGAAATGAGTCAGTTTTCCAATCATCACGAAGGGTTCCTTCTGAGGTAACAGCTCGTGAACATCGACTCCCATCAGAAATTCTTTAGGTGGCTTTTGTGTATTAATTTCCATTATTTCCAAAAATCAAAATAATTATACCATTGAGTAGGATACATTCTAACCATTCTTTCTAATTCTCGTACATATTTATTTGAAATTTCGCGTATTTGTTCTGTACGAGAAGCGGTCTTCTCATAAGACAATGGGGTAACATAAACTTTATACGTCTTCATTGCTGTTTTCATTACATTGACAGCCAAAACGTCATAGCAATCCATCGTCGCCACACTGAATGGCCCCATCGGAAATTTTGTTTTCTCTCCGAGAAAATCTATTTCCACATACTTTTTTGAACCTAACATTCTATCAGAGGGCATACTTACTATTTCGCCACCACTAAGAACCCTGCTTATCTCAAACAGATGGCTCATGTCATTCTCTATTGGAATCATATGTATATTAGTTCCAGAAAACATTTTACTTCTGTTACGCATTACAGATTTCTTCTCCCCCCCAAATACTAATGCATTAAAAGGCTTATTTTTCGCCACAAGTGTATAACCAGCTAATTCATAGTTCCCAATGTGAGAGCTTAATTGTATGAAACCTTTTTCTTGTGAAGCAAGCGAAAGAAAATGTTCATACCCGTCCATATCAATATTGAACTTCTGTCCTGCATACATGGCAAATTTATCTATTACGACTTGACTAAACTGACAATGATTAATATATGTGCTCCAGAAAGATCTAATCGGAGAATATCCCAAATGATTTCGGAAAAAAGCATACATTATGCCATAACTTGGATTGAGAATAAGGCAGGCTGGTACAATAAAGATTGATACAAAGATGTACAAAACACGAACATCCATGTATCGAAGTATACGAATAAGCCATAAATGCATCCATTCGTTACCATATGTTGTACCAGCCCACTTTTTCTCTTCCTTCATTATCGCTAATTTACCTTGCTGTCAATATAATCATAAAATTGACGTAATGTAGTTACACCCACCATTTCTTCGGGTTTGATCTTGAAACCAAAATTCTTTTCGACAATCACAACTATATCGACAAAATCAAGGCTGTCAATCCCCATATCCTCCTTTAATTTTGCGTCATCAAAAATTTTATTCTCATCGATTTCAAGATCGTCAATGAGAAATGCTTTCACTTTTGTTTCAATTTCTTGTCTATTCATACTGAATCTGTCAATTAATATTGATTATTATTTTTTACACACACAATTATTGAGTGTCCTTGCCCTAAATGGTCATGGATAGTTTCAATCTTCAATCCTGCTTTGTTGATACAATATTCCAGATCTTCCGTATTGTACATCTTTGAATTCCCGTTGGCGATAGCTGCAAAGTAGAGACTCGTCATTGTAAGACAAAATGCCGCTGGTTCGAACCTTTGCCTGTCCCACAAAGTTTCCATAATAAAAATACGAGTCTTATCCGTCATTGCTTCTTGAGCACGTTCCAATATACTTATTATTTCATCCATACTAAAGCAATCAAGAAATTGGCTCATCCAAATAGCATCAAGTCCATCCTTGCGAACAGGGAATTTCGCAGAATTATCCAACAGATTTATACTATATCCTTCTATTCTTTCTGCCCCTTCCTTCCCATTGATGTTAGTGAGCATCATCTCAATCTGTTGAGGCAAATCAAGGACTGTAATATTCACATTTTTATTATATGACACACACTGTAATGCCCACTTTCCTGTATTACCTCCGACATCGTAAAGAGACTTGACTTGATACATGTCAAAAATAATCTTCAACGCTTCAGGAAATGACGAATCACTATAAAAATGATCAAAACCGAACCAGCTATTTTGAACTTCTTGTGGCAATGCAGATAGTGCTTCGTAAACCGTTGGCCAATCACCAAAATGTTTCAATCCCTCTGGCTTACCTTTTAGCAGCGATTCTTCAAGCTTAAACCAACCTTCATAATTAACGTGATGGTTAAAATCTATATTCACACGAGTCGCTGGATCGTTTATAAGGAACCAACCAGTTTTTGAAATTATATAACGGTTCGTTTCTGTATCTATGAGAAGAGTTCCTATACATAGAGATGCTTCTAAAAGACATTTCACAGCATAGTCAGACATTGTGGTTTTCTCACAAATGTCTTGTCTGGTAAGACCGTTGGAGGACTCTCGAATCATGTCAAAGATTCCTAACTTCAACATAATACGGGACACCTGAAATACGGCTGGTCCCCACGCAATGAACTCCGCCAGCCTTTGAGCTTCGCGGGCTGACAGAGATTCATGCGTGTATTTTTCTTTTAGTGAAGGGAACAAATCCATGTTATTTTGTTCCAGCTAATTCGGAACCCAAATCTGTCATAGATTCCGTGAAACTATCAAAGATGGAGAAATCACGACCACCTTTGAATTCATCAACTAAATATTTGCAGATTACTTCTCCAGTCCTTTTATCTGTTACAACTATCTCGCCCCATATCTTATGTTTATTTCCAGGAACAAGACTCATAACACTGTAAAATCTATCAAAATTGGAGAAATTCACAGTCATAACATAATCAGCAGAAGTATCTTTTACAATCTTCACCTTTTTACTTGTCTTGTTGAAGCCTTCGATAAAAAATGCCTCCCCTTTCTCAACATAAGCATCATATTCATCATTCCACTGCTCTTTAACAGGCTTCTCATTATTCCACATTGCATCTTTCCAGTTAAAAACGACATTTACAGTCCCTTCGTTTTTCATAAAAGAGGCTTTACCCTGGCTTACTTTTATTCCACCAGCAAACGCAAACACTGTCATAAGTGCTAAACACAAAGTTAAACTACTTCTTTTCATTTTCTTGAACTTTTTAAAATTAAACATATTGAATAAACACGCTCTTTGTCTTATATTATATCTGGAGTTATTGGTCTAAATACTCGGACTTTAGAATACCTCCCAACGAACGTCCTGTCAAACTTGCCCATATTTTTATTTTTGCGAGTTTTGTCCCAGGCAAGAAAGGAGGTTCTGCACCACCATTGACATTTTTAACAGCGAATAAAATTTGCCCATTATCATCTGTTATAGTGACATCACAAAAAATATTTCCAACATCCGAGATATTTTTCACAGTCACCATGAGAGTGTAGGGCGAATCCATATATGTCCCTATATTTAGTAACCCATCAAGTTTATTATTAATACCTTTTTGAAACTTAGTGATAATCGAAAACTTGTCTTTATTCCAATCTTTCTCATAGTTAGCGAAATCCGTCTCACTCAATCCCATGATAATGCTATGCGAAAAGTCAATCACATAGTTAATCTTAGAACCTGGTTTAATAGATGATAATTTATATTCATTCTGCGCAGATAGAACTATACTACAGAAGCAGAATAATGTTAAAATGATAAATTTATAATTTAGTGTAAGAGCATTTTTCATATCAATCATTGTTTTTTTATAATTAAAGCAGAATTAGTCCCTCCAAAACCAAAAGAATTACTCAAAACCGTATTTACTTCCATATTAATAGTTTGAGTTGCCAGATTAAGTTTCTCTGAATATTCATCTGGATTTTCGAAATTAAGATTCGGAGCAATAAAGTTGTTTTGCATCATTATGATACTGTAAACGATCTCGCTGGCACCCGCCATCCAACACTCATGTCCTGTCATTGACTTAGTTGAACTAATGAGTGCTCGTTGACCATGAAACATCCTGTCAAGAGCAATAGCTTCGTACATGTCACCCTGTCGAGTTGATGTTGCATGGGCATTAATATAGTCAATATCATCAAGTTCAACGCCTGCATCTTTCATTGCACGACTCATTGCTATCACAGAACCATTGTCGCTTGGCTCTGAAATACCACCACCATTGCTCGAGAATCCATAACCCACTACTTCTGCGAGAATTGTGGCTCCGCGGGCAACAGCATGGTCATAGTCTTCAAGTACAAGGGCAGCAGCACCACCACTTGGGATCAAACCGTCACGATCTTTATCGAATGGACGACTTGCCTTTGTTGGTTCGTTCATACGGATGGAGAAAGCGCCAAGAGCATCAAACGAAGCCATTGAATAATAGTTGGTTTCCTGGGCACCACCACAAAGAACCATTTCTTGTAGACCTTGCTTTATAAGCATATAACCTAATCCAATAGAATGACTACCACTTGCACATGCAGCACTGATGGTGAAATTGACACCGCGTAGATGGAAAATAGTACTCAGATTCATATTTACAGTCGAGTTCATAGACTGAAATATCAATCCGTAGCCCAACATCGCTGAGTCGTGTTTCTCATCCATGATCTTCGATGATTCTATTACAGGCTTAGCTGATGAGTCATTACCAAAAATACATCCCACTTCATTCTCACGAAAATACTCGTCGCTAATTTGAGCTTGTGCAAAAGCCTGACAACTTGCCATATAAGCATACTGGGCCTCTTCAGACATACCTGCACGAGTATGTCTATCCAACATTTGTTTAGTGATAATGGGTGCTTCTACAATGCCAGTGAGTCCCGATCTATAGCCATATTCAAGTCTCTCTGATTGTAGACCAATACCAGATTTACCCTCAAAAAGAGACTTTCTAACTGTTTCTATGTCTGTTCCAAGGCAGGACCAAATGCCCATGCCAGTAATTACTACACGTCTTGCCATTGCAAATTATGTATATAATCCTCCGTTAATATTTATTACTTCTCCTGTTATATATGATGCTTCATCAGATGCAAGAAAAGCAACTAAAGCAGCAACTTCTTCTGGTTTGCCAAATCGACCAATAGGAATCAACTTCTTCAAGCTTTCCTCTGGCAAATTTTTAGTCATGTCTGTTTCAATAAATCCTGGTGCTATGGCATTTACTGTGACATTGCGTGGTGCAACCTCCTGAGCTAAAGCTTTTGTTGCCCCAATTAATGCCGCTTTGGCTGCACTGTAATTTGTTTGGCCTGGCAATCCTTTCACACCTGACAATGAAGCAATATTAATAATTCTTCCCCCACGTTTACGAGGCATCATGTGTTTTAGCAGTCTTCTTGTAAGGTGAAAGAACCCATTTAAGGTTGTATCTATAACACTATGCCAATCCTCATCAGACATCATAAACATAACATTGTCGCGACGAATACCGGCATTGTTAACCAACACCTCAATATAATCATCCTTATGCTTCTCTTCCCATCTATTAATTGCATCATCAACTTCTTCTTTACTACATACATTAAATTTCATTAATTCCGCACGACCGCCAGCCCGTTCAATCTCATCTTTAGCATCCTCTGCGGCGTCCTTGTTTGACTGAAAATTAATTAATACAGGATAACCCATAGAAGCCAATTTGATACAAATTGCCCTTCCAATGCCTCTTGATCCTCCTGTAACCAATGCGTATTTCATATTAAAAAGATGATGTTTTTTAATGATCCAATATGTCTTTTTCTTATCTGTCTCTTTCCAAGAGACGAATTGATTGGGAGGCCTCTTGATAATCAGTGCTTTTTGTAATCGTTCGAGTTCAAATTGCAAAACAAAGAACAAAAGTGGCACAAGAAAAGTTGTTTTTCTCATGCCCAAAGGTTAAAATGTACAATATTTTGACTATCTTTGCACACAAATATCCATCTCTTGGAAAGAGATTGAGATTTTTGCTAAACAATTCTCAATCTACAACAACCCCAATATCATCTTGTTTGCCTTATCGACCACAGAAGTTTCTAATGAGGCAAGGTAAATCTGTGTTGTTGTCTCAGAATCATGTCCCATTCCTTCACTAATAACCGATAGCGGTACATTCTTAGCCTTGGCTATACTAGCCCAGGAGTGACGTGCCACATACATGGTCAAAGGACGCTGGAGTTTCAACTTCTTCGAAAGGTCTTTCAAACGATAATTGACCAAATGAAGGGCGTTATCATATTGCTTTCGCTCATTGCCAACTTCTTTGATGATAGGGAGAAGAAAGTCTGTTTTGTTGTCGGGGTATTTGGAGATGATTTCCGACATACACTTTTCCCATTTGATACTCAGCTCTTGTCCAGTTTTTCGTCTACGATAAGTTAGGATGCCATTCTTCAAGTCGGACTTCTTAAGGTATGCCATGTCCACAAAGGACATTCCTCTTGTGTAGAAACTGAACATAAACATATCACGAGCAAAATCCAATGAGGATTTCATTGACAAGTCCAAATCTTTCAAAGCCTTGATTGCTTTAATGGGTATGGCTCGTTTAACCGTCTTGTCAACTCCTGTATAGACGTGACGGAATGGATTATTTTGCTCGGTAAGTCCTTTCTCCACAGCCCGGTTATAGACAGCCCGAAGGTTTCGCATATAGAACGATATAGTATTCATGCGCACTCCTCTGGTTTTCAGATGTGCCTCATACAGAAGCATCAAGTCGGAGGTTATGCCGTCAAGAGGGACATCCTGTTCTTCACGAAATGTTATGAAACTTTTCAACGTGGCAGTGTAGGTTTCTGATGTCCTGACCTTTCCCAACTGTTTCAATTGGGCTATAACACCATGCATAAAGTTGAAGAAGGAGGCTTCCTTGGTCATTCTATGGAACATCGAGGCAACATCGTCTGCCGTAAATCTGCGACGTTCCATTTCTAACTGCCGAATAACTTTTTCCAATCGGGCAATGTCCCATTCCAGACGTTCTTTTATGCACAACAAAGTGTTAGAACGATTACCGCTGATTATGACGGACTCGGCCTTTTCATCCCATTCGTCCGCAAAGATTTTGTAGTCCGTATTCAATTGTCGAACTATACGCTTATGAATAATCTGGAAGTATATGCTTCCCTCTTTGCCTTCAACTGTGGAAGGTCTATATTTTACCTTTATTGATGTCATAATTCTTGTTTTATATTAGTAAATCAGCAGATTCCCCAGCCATTCCGTTTCTTTGTTCCATCCCAGTTGGTGAGTTCGCTGTAGGAACCACCACCACATGTGCTGATGCCAACACGACCACCTGCGGCAAGGAGCAGGTTCTTCATCAGTTCCTTAGGGACTTCCATTTCCTCACATAGTTGTATGGTACGAGATGCTGTCAGGCTGGCTTTGAACTCGGATACACCTGTCCAAGACATCTTCTCCAACAAGTGGTTTGTAGCCGACTTGCGCTGCTCTATATCAGCAGGATCAAGGTCACGCTTGAAAGCTTCGGCTATGATGCCCATTGCCACTGTGTTGCCCTGCTTGGGCTGGAAATCATTGTCCTTATGCAGTGCATAGTCGTTGATGGCAGCAATGGCATCGTCAATCCATCGGTCAATCTGTTGCCGGAAGGCTTTCTTATTATGCTGAATGGTGTCCAAAATCTGTTTTATCTCAGGGACATCCAGTATTTCCTTGACTTGGCTTTCGGCTTTGTCGGCTCTTTGGCGTTCGCTGTTCAGTGCTTCATTGGTTTTTCGAGTTTCGGCATTAGTCTTATCAAGCCTTGCTTGCAGTCCTTTGATTTCTTCGTCTTTCTCGCTTCTGAGGGCAGCAATGGCATTCTCGTCGATGGAGTCGAGGCGCATCCTTAGATATGAGTTGGTTGCCGTCAACTCTGCATTCTCCACTTGGAGTGTCTTGTTCTTCTCAATGATGATACTGGCCTCCTTCATGGCTTTCTGATAGAGAGCCTTTCCCGTTTTGAGGATTTCCGAATTCTGCGCCTCCTTGGCCTTGAGCAACTTATCTTGTGCTTTTGTGAGTATGGACTTGATGGCCTTGCGCCTGTCCTCCTGCCACTGCTTCTTTCCGCCAATGGCAGGAACGGGTATAGCAAGTTCTTCTTGAATGTCTTCCCAGGCATCCTCAAATAACTTGTCTGTCTCTATAGCGGGAGGTGTCAGGTCTTCCGGCTTGATGTCAATCGCTTTAGCATACTGTTCATAGATTGATGCTCGTTCACGGGCTCTTGATGTTCGGTCATAGGCATGTTGGGTTTCCTCTTCCAACTTTTCTATCTCGCCTTCCAGATCCTTTTTCTCCGTCTGAGCCTGAGCGATTGCGTCCCTGGATTGCCGTTCGGCTTCAAGCACCGCCTTGTCCTTATGAACACGACTGCGCTTCTCTTCAACTGGCAACATGGCAATGTCATCCCCTCGTTCCAGTCCGTACTTTCGTCCGACCTGATTGTAGTAGTCGGTGTGCATCTGGTAGTAGGTTCTGCCAACGGCATACTTGTCTTCGCCCCATACACGGGCGTATGATACACATTCCTTTTCCCTCCGTTCGACTTCCGTTCTTACGAAGTCGTTGCGGATTTCCTCAGGAAGTTTCTTCCATTCCTTATGCGTGAGTACGTTAGTTGGGGCGTCCTTATGCACATACTTGACAGATGCGCGACCTCTTGCTTTTGTCTTTGCAACAGGAATAGTCTGGATATGTATGTGCGGCGTGGTCTCATCAAGATGAACATCAAAACCGATAATGTTCTCTGCTCCCCAACGGTCACATGCCCAGTGGTAGGTGTCCATTGCCCAGTCCTTGATGCCTTGTTTCAGTTGAATTTGGGCGTTACTTCTTTGAAGGGTGAAATCTACTTCTTGGTTTCCGTATGCGAGACGCGTCAGCACATCATGGTCACCGCTGACGACGATGCCAACGGTATAGTTCGGGCTGTTGTCTGAGTTGCCCAACGGATTGTCTTTGTCCTTGTATGGTTTGAAACCGAGTTCATCAAGACGTTTCTGCAAGCGTTCATGCAATGGCATTGGATTGGAACCGAGGGGAACAATTTCGCCTTTGCCGTTTATCTCAAAATTGAGGTATTTGCGTGAGAAATCGTAGTGGTTGTTCGTGTCCAGATTCTTTAGACGATAGGTTTTCTCGTTCCATCCACGCCGTTCAGGTTCATAACCTTCAGCTGCGGAAAAAGATTTGGCTGGTGCGCCTACATGTATGGCGGCACGGGGTATATTGTTTCTTGCTTTAGACATAATTCTGTTCTATTGAAGTTGTGATTATAAGTGATTAGATGTTATTCGGGTCTCGAGTAGAACCTGAGTGGAGGGTCGAGGGAGAGAGTCACTCCCTCGCAGATGCACGGCTTTATGGAAGCGGCTCAAACCCTCGGAGAGCATAATGGGACTTTTTAAGGGAGCAAAGCGAATCTAAAAGTCCATATTATGTTATGGGATTATTCGGTAATCCCCTGCGCCATGCGACAGACTTCCCTTGGGAAAGTTTTACGAATCGTCCTCAACGATTTCAAGTTCAAGAGCGTCTATGAGTTTCTGGAGGGCTGGATTTAGTTCTATCATTCTGGCCAGAAGCATCTGCTTGGTCTCCTGCATCAACAGGAAGTCAGCTATGTCAAGTCCTGCCATGCGCTGCTCATAGGTTGCCGTTTTCTCCAAAACATCAGACACCATCAAACTATGACAAATAGGTTTGAGTATATCAGACTTCACTTGCCATTTTTCCGTAGCTCCAAGGTCGGGCATGAGAATCACGTCTCTGCCCATAAGCACTTGCAGGGCATCCTCATTGAAACAGCCGTTTTTTCCGCCAGTTGCCAACCAGAGGAAATCTGGCATAAAATGTGACGCAATGAGACAGGTCTTCTCACTTTCCACGAGCATGATGGGAGTGGTTGGATGGGAGTTAAGCAAGTGTTCACCAAACAAACATTGCTTCAGGTTATAGTTGGGTAGTTTCAACAGGGAGTGAACCCAACTGACGTATGCCAGTGGTTCTTTGATGCGATGTCCGTTCTGCGGATTGTATGCCATGACTTTTCCTCCACGAATGTTGTTATTCACATCAATCTGCCAGAATACAGTCGAGCCATTCCACTTGTTGGAAGTGCCCACGCAATAGCGTTCAAACTGAAGGTTCGTAGCATTGCTTCCGATCGTCTTGCACAAGTAACGGTGTAGAGGATTAATCTCATAATGTGAAAGAGACTTTCTCATTAGCTCCTCAGAAATGAAAGACGGAGCCAAAGGTTCGGTCTTAACTTTTTCGGGGTTGCGTGACATATGTGGCTTATCAATGATACCGTCATTGTCCTTTGCATCAGGTTTTGCATCTGGGTTATCATGGAAGTAATCCTTGGGAGTATAGTGGTAACCACAAGCATCCTCATGGTCGCATCGACCCACATAGTCAGGGAAGATGATAATACCTTCCTCGTCAACATACTTGACGAAGCAATTACGTTTGCCACATTTGGGGCAGGTGAGCTTGTTGTTTCTCCTGCTCGTATCATATTTCTTCAGATGGAATCTATACTGGTTCATATTGTTGGAGTTTGATTTTGGTGATTATTATCGTTACACTTTGGAACTATGGTATTTGGGGTACTTTGGGAACTTTCGGAATCAGCATGAGCTTCTGAAAGTGGAAAAGTACCCAAAGTGGAAAGAGTTTGGAGAGAGCAAGAGGGAACTTTCTCATATAACCCATGTGCCTTTTTGGAGATATACTTCTGGTGAATCAGCTTAGGCAAATTCTTCTTGACTCCACTTGCCGACATGCCAACCTCCACACCAGCAGCGATTGCTTCAGCTGTGGTAAAAGAATTACCCAGCAAGTCAAGGAACTCCTTCTTGTCAGGTTCTATGCTGTGCGCATCAACTATGTCTAAGATTCTCGTATATGATTCCTCCATGAAAGCATGCATACGCAAAGCACAACGGATGGACTTTTCATCAACAAGCGTGTCGGTTGTTTCTCCACATGCCCAACGGAGCATCTGGAAGATAAGAGCCAAGCGTCCGACATTCGCCTCCATCTTGGCTGTGCGACGCACCAAACGGTTTGCTTCCATGCTTCCCTGCCGACCGATGGCAAAAGCCTCCTCCTTTAGTTTGTTGCGCCAGTTATAAAACAAGCATTTGGCATCATAAGTCATATCAAGGACTATAG
>JAAYDO010000054.1 GCA_012729225.1 Bacteroidales bacterium
ACATTGTTCGTTGGCGTATGAAGAATGCTTCGGTTGTTTGATATGTCAAATAGAAGGGAAAACCTGCAATTTCATCCTCTCGCACGCATGATGTTATTTGCCTTTCCTGACAACAGTGAAAAGGTGTGGCACTTTCTTTTGGTCTCACATTTATATCATAAGGAAGGCATGCTATCAAGCATGCCTTCCTTTCGTTTTTCAATTGATATGCTGTAAATATAGCTGACTTGTTTTTGTTTGGCAGTTCTTACCTTATTTGACAAGAGTCTTCTTGCCATTGATGATGTAGATGCCCTTGGTTGGGATGCCTACACGCTGACCATTGAGGTTGAAGATGTTCTGCTTGTCATTGGTTGAGGTCTTGATGCCATTGATGGAAGTGGCTAATGGGAACTTCACCTGAATGTGCATGATGTAGCGGTATTCATCATATTGGAAGACAAGGTCGGTCTTATATACAATACCGTCTTCTGGAACGATGACTCCTTCTGGAAGAATGCCGTCCACATAGAGGCGAGAGCCCACTACCTCGTCCATCTCTGGAGTAATCTTGAAGGCAAAGGTCTCTGCGTCAGCAGGAAGTACATGACCATCAGCATCAAACTTCAACTCATCACCGTTGGCAAACTCGTTGGGCTGAGCATATTCCTTTTCTCCCTTCAGCGGAAGAATAAAGCCTTTCTCCCAGAAGTTCTCCATGTTTGTGGCAATCATCCTCACGACTTCCTTCCCATCAAACTCCATTGTGCCTACACCCTTTTCGTCCATCTCTACAGCAAAGTCTTTCTCGCCAGTAATCTGATACTTCACGATTTTTTCCACAAACGTCACGTTGGCTGTGATGGTGACATAAGCACCAGTGTATTCATTGACAAGGTAGATGGAGTGTGTGAGTTTGTCGCCCACATTGGTGTCTGCCTCGGGATTGTCCTCGTGCTTTGTTGGGTTTTTGAACATCTGTATGTGGTCGCGACTATAAATCATGCCAACCTTGGCACTGCCCCAACCAACGACCTTAGTGCCGTCTGGAGAGAACCAGAAGCCAGGATAAGGGGTGCAAGTGTAGCCTGTGGTGAAGACACCATCAGAGATGGCATAAACTACAAAGTCCTCTGTGCCGAGTTTGTCTTGCACCTCGGTCATGTTAAGAGGCTCGCCCATGTTCTCTGTCAAATCCCACGAACCATCCACAATGCTCTGGAAGTTGAATGAGTAACTGCCCACCTCGCGGTAGTCTGCTTGCTCCACCTTCTGGAGATCTTCTATGTTGAGGTTGATGGAGAGTTCGTAATACTTCTCATTGTTGCAGAGCCAAAGGGTAGCGGTGAACTTGTCACCTACGGCAAAAGTATTAGGCTTCTGGCCAAGAGTGAACGAGCCTTTGCCTGCGTTGTATTCAACATAGAAGCTCTTGACATCGGCGTTGGATGCAATAGGAGTGCCATTCTCGTCAATCCAGAAACCGAAGATGCCATTTTCTACACTTGTGGTAGAGGTGGTGTATTTGTCTGTTACCGTACCGTCAGCAAGTTTGCATTTGAGAACCATAGCATTGGATGCGCAGCCAAGGAGTGTGCTCACATTGTTCATGTCTGCTACCCAGTGCTCATTGCCTGTATAGTCGGTGCGAGGTTCTTGAGTCCAAGTCATAGTAGCAGTTTCTCCTACCTGAACCATGTCTGCCACATCAATATCTGCAGGCTTCTCCACATTGAAATGCAAATCCACTTGAAGTGCCTTGTCACCATAGATAAAGTAGAGGACAGCCTTGAAGTGTTCGCCACCCTTAAACTTATTAATCATCTGGCCTGCAGCACCGTAGAACTCTTGTGTCTCTGCATCAAAGGCAATGTATTCGGTGAAGAAGTCGCTGGAACCATAAGAGCCCACGTAGCAGTTTTCTGTAGGTATGAGTTCGTCTGTTTCTTCGTCCACGATAGAAGCATGTGCAAACCAATATCCAGGAGCGTTGGCTGTGAATGCGCCTGTAGCACTGGTCTGTTCGCTTACATCCTCAGCATTGCTATCCCACATCTGTGCATAAACCATCTTGTTAATGTTGGAGGCAAAGACGGCAGGCTCTACGCCACATGCCTCTACCAACTTAGATCCATCCACTCTCCACACAGGATTCGTACCCCAATTCTTCATGATGGGCTGAGTGATTTCCGCCTTGATGGTCTCTACAATATTTAATAGTGCTATCTCTGTGACAGGTTCGGGAATGACTGTTGCATTCTCATCTTCCTTTACAGTGAAGATAAACTCGGCCTTTATAGCCTGGTCGCCATAGATGAAATATACGTTGAAAGCAAATTGGTCACCGAGTGCGAACTTGTTGATCATTTGTCCTGCACTACCTTTGAACTGATGCGTTTCTGGATCATAGGAGATGTTCTCAATAAAGATGTCAGGACCTGCTCCCCATTCACTTTTGTATAGATTAGGATTACCTTCTATGCCTCTCTTGAACCAATAACCGCCACCATTCGCTGTGAAATCACTTTCTTCCTTGCCGACAAAAAGAACGTTGCTGGCTGCTCCAGCAGTGGCATCCCATACTTGCACGCCCAACATCTTTGATGCATTAGCGGCCATGACCGTTTCGTTGGCTTCTGCTGCTTCAACAAGTGCTGTTGCATCTACAGTGAAACTTGGGTTTGTTCCCCAGTTGGTCATCACTGGTTGAGAGACTTCAACTGTCACCACATCCACCACATCAAGGTCGGCAATGTTTCTGACAGGAGTAGGGAATGGAGGCAGAGCATCTATAGTGAGTGTGCTGCTCAAGGTGACCACCTTCTCATTTGCAGCAAGTGTGATCACAGCAGTGTAGTCACCAGGCGTGGTCTTTTCAGCAGTGTTCTGCATGAGATGAATAATGATGTTGCTGTCATCATAGTCAAAGTGGTTGGCAAAAGCAACACCTTCAGCATTCCACGTAGCAACAATCTTGCCCTTGTTGTTGAGCCAGAAACATCCGTAACTGTAGTTTTCCACATCTCCACGTGTATAATAAGATGTAGGTGTAGAGGAGAGATTCCCCTCGGCATTAGGTGCAGAGATGATGACCTCTTGGGCATCAAACGCTGTTGCTAATGCAGAGGCGTCAGCATACCCAAGTGCGGTGGCTATTTCACTCATGTTGTAAGTCACATCTGAGATTCCCCAAGAGTTGGATGGCGAGCTTACCTTCCCCTCGAAAGATGTTTGTGCCCATACGGAAGAGGCAAATGACATCAGTGTCATTGCTAAAGCACTCAATAAACGTAAAGTTCTTTTCATATGTTTTGGTTTATACACGTTGGTGGGTTAGTTGGTATTTCTTTGTGGGCTTTTCTATAATGTATTTAAGGTGGAATGCGTCTATAGATAGGCTTGACCACAAAGTTAGAACCTTGCTTTTAACCCTTGTTTTAAAAATGTAACATTTTCTTTAGATTTTGAAACAAATGTGCCTTGATTGTTCAAAATGGATTTTTTTATTATGGAGAAATACTCCTACGGAAAGGCAAAATCATCAAAAATAAGGATTGTGGGATAGAAAGATATGTCGTAACTTTGCACTCGAAAATCTTTTCAGAAGCGTTCCTCCTTGCGATGTTTGCTGTTGTTTCGACAGTTGAAAGGGGGTGTGCTATCATGGCAGGAAGATTCTTTTTGCTTTATATAAGTGTTTATCTTTAGCATTCACTATTTAATTCATATTACATAAATTTAATCGTATTAACAAAGACAATGAAAACAATTCAGTTTTTAGCATTGATGCTGGTAGCCCTTCTGGGTATGTCTGCTTGTGGTAATGACGACGACGGGCAAAAGCCAACTATTGATCCTCTTGAGATCAACAAGTCATTCACTGGTTACATTTTTGTTTCCACCAATTTCTTTAAGGATTCTTATTATGGTGATCAGGCCACTTTGAAGGTGGTGACAACAGAGGGCAAGCATGTGGTGACTTTCTCTGATCCTCAGTGGGGCACTGCTGTGTTTGAGGATGTGAAGGTGGACGGCACACTTTCAGGCACGGGGACTCTCACAATGAACTATCGTGGAGAGAACAAGACTTATGACGCAATCTTAACTGGCGCAATGGAGAATCCTGTCATCACTCTTCCTGCATTGATGGGTAGTACTGCGATTGTTTTCTATGCGGGTGAAGCACCTTATTCTTGTCTGTTGCAAGGTAACTATACAGGGAAAAACTCTGTGATGGTGGGTGAAAGTTATGGTCCTTATGAAACAACCATGACATGCAAGGTGACGACCAATCCTGATATGACCATCAATGTGGAACTTCCTGAGTATGTGCTCACTGGTACTGCTATTGGCGACCTCACTCCTGGCAAGATTACTATTAGGAATATTGCTTATGATGAGGGGAAGACTAAATATTACCGCCTGTATGGTGCAGATGGCTTGACTCAGCATTTCAAGGCAGAGCAGGGGGGCAATGTGACAATGGATAGCGATTACGCTGTTGCTGCTGATAGCTATATCGAGGTGGATGTGGTTTCAGATGGTGAAACTGTTGGACTTGAGGTGAAGAATCACTTCAAGTTAGGAAGAATGCCTTTCCCTATTGTGGCTGTATTCTATGGAACTGTTCCAAATGAAGAATAATTTGTGCTTCACATGTTCTAAAACTCATTTGAAGGTTGAGAATTCTCTATTTGCAGGATTCTCAATCTTCAAATCTTTTGTTGCGGTGGGTTCGTTTGTGCTGATGTCAGGCGTGCTCTCCTCTTGCGAGGGTGCTTTTGAGGGCGTGTATGATGATCCCGACAAGGAGGTTTCAATCAAGAAAGGTCAGTTGGTGGTGGATGCTACTGATTGGCAGACTTGGCACTATATTGACTTGCTGGAGGCTGATGCCGCACAACAAAAAGAAGGCAAGGGGTATTCTGCTATAGAGATAAAGATCCCGACGGAGAGGTTGGAGGCAAGTGTAGATGAAGAACATTCTCAACATGAAGAGAGGGCGGGCATCTATACTTATTGGTATGATGTGTTTGGCGAGGGACTGTCCAAACGTGAGATTCGTCAATTTGTGCCCACAAAGAATCAGGATGAGCCAGCATCGTGGCATTTGGCCGTGCATAGAAATAATGTGCGTACCAACGGAGGAGCGGTGTATATGACTGCTTATACTTCGATGGATGATCTTCCAGAGAGCAGTGAGGCTTTTGGAGAAGTGGCTTTCACTGAGGATGAATGGAATGAGACGGATGTGTGGACTGTGCAAGAGAAGATGCTACAGGGACTGATAGGTAATCAGGGCATCAAGGTGAATTCCCTGCTTTCTTCTTGGCTTAAGGTGTCTCTGCCTCCTGTGCCTCCTACATTCACGCTGAACAATCATGTGTTTATATTAAAACTGAAAGATGGGACTTTTGCAGCCTTGCAGTTGGTGAACTACCAGAATGCTGCGGGCGTGAAATGCCATCTGACCATCAATTATAAATATCCATATTGAAAAAGGTTCTTTTCTTTCTATTATTGCTGACAGCATCAAAGGGCTATGCGCAACAGCAGGATTCTACGTTCTATCTGCAGAATGTGGTGGTGACAGGTACGCGCACTCCCAAGCTGCTGAAGGATGTTCCCATCCAGACTCGTCTCATCACTGCTGAAGACATAGAGAGGATTGATGCTACGAACGTGGAGGATCTTTTGCAACAGGAGATGCCTGGTGTGGAGTTCTCTTATGCGCAGAATCAGTTGAAACACATGAATTTCTGTGGCTTTGGTGGTCAAGGCGTCTTGTTTTTGATGGATGGGGAGCGACTGGCAGGAGAAACAATGGATGATGTGGATTTCAGTCGTCTGGAGATGGCAAATGTGGATCGCATTGAGATTGTGAAAGGAGCGGCAAGTGCTTTGTATGGCAGTAATGCAGGTGGAGGTGTGATTAATATCATCACTAAGGATGTGAAAGAGCCTTGGACACTGAATGTGAATGCTCGTTTTGCGAAACATGAGGAGAGGAGAGTGGGTGGCTCTTGGGGCTTGAACAGAAAGGCATGGAGGAATCTTTTGAGTGTGAACCACACATTTACAGACAATTTCATGGTGAAGAATGCCCCTGACCCAAAGGCACAGGTGGTGAGCACAGTGTATGGGGACTGCACATGGAATGTAAAGGAGAGATTGACCTTTTCTCCAACAGCACATGTCAAACTCATAGGTAGGGCGGGATATTTCTATCGTCAGGTGACGAGGACTTTTGATAATCCAGAGCGTTATAGGGATTACTCTGCAGGCTTGAGAGGATTGTGGGACATGACAGGTCAGGACCATTTGGAGTTGTCTTATTCGTTTGACCAATATGACAAGTCCGATTATCATAGAATCACAAAGATAGATGTGCGTGACTATAGTAATGTGCAGAACATCTTTAGAGGTGTGTATCATCACAGTTGGGATGGAGGAGATATATTGACCATTGGCGCAGACTTCATGCATGACTATCTGATGAACAAGAACTTGGGAAGAAAAAATATAAATCAGGATTCGTTTGATGCTTATGCCCAATATGATTGGATGGCATCTGAGAGATGGGAAGTGGTGGGTGCGCTGCGTTATGACTATTTCTCAGACAAGAAAGACTCTCGCCTTTCCCCTAAGTTGAGTGCCCGCTACCAGCCTCTTGAGAACATGAATGTTCGTTTTGGCTATGGCATGGGTTTTCGAGCGCCTGCGCTGAAGGAGAAATACTACAATTTTGACATGGTGGGTATTTGGATTATCCAAGGCAATGAGCAGTTGAAGTCGGAGGTGAGCCATAATTTTCAGGCATCGGCAGATTACACAAGGGGACAATACAACTTTACGGCATCTGTATATTATAATGATGTGAGAAACAAGATTGCAACAGGTGTGCCCCACTATCTGCCCACTGATTACAAACAGTTGTATCTTGACTATGTGAATTTTGAAAACTATGCGGTGTGGGGAGGCGAGGCTACTGTGCAGGCAAGATGGAGCAATGGGTTGAGCGCAAGGATGTCTTATGCCTACACGGATGAGCGTCTGCCCAAAAACAAGGAGGGACAAGCCGTAAACAATCAATACATACCAGCACGCCGTCATTCGTTGATGGTGAGAGTGGACTGGAGTAAGCAGTTCAGCCAGAACTATGGGCTGTCTCTCTCCCTGAATGGTCGTTTCCTCTCAGGTGTGGAGAATGTGGAGTTTGTGGATTATTATGACATATCCAAAGGTACTAATAAGGTGGAGTATCCTGCTTATACTTTGTGGAAACTCTCGGCAGCCCAGAGATTTGGTAAGGCATGGAAATTGACGGTGGCAGTAGATAATCTGTTGAATTACAAGCCTAAGTACTATTATTTCAATTGCCCTCTCACCGATGGTGCAAACTTGATGGTGGGTTTGTCGATAGATTTGAACAGGTTGCGCTGATTCGGTATTAGATGGAGTCTGATGTCTCTCACCATGTGTCAGAGTTCTCGCACATGGATGTGTGAATTCACTAAATTCACATCTCTAAAAAATCCCAAAATGGACATTGCTGACATGGAGTGCCCACATCTGTCTCAGCCTCAATCTCGCTCTCACATCCCTTTGTGCCATCAAAAGTGAACCTCATGTCGCCAAAGAAAAAAGGTGATGGAATTATCTAAGACTCGTCTCGAAGGCATCTCGAAGGCATCTCGAAGGCTCGTAGAAGCATGGGGAGAAGAAGTTCTTTCAGAAGGGATTCTTTTTCATCTTTTGTTTCATGCAAAATGGATGTGGATGTGCGAGTGCTTCTTGATTGCTGGATGAAGTTTGTTTAACTTCATGGTGAAGTTGTCAAATTACATGTTGTATAGGGGTGTTTGCTTCTCTTTTTGTAAGTGGATGTAAACAAATTTGAAACAAAACGCTATCTATCTCAGTATTTTTTATTACATTTGCATGTTTTTCGGGTTCTTGCGAACTTGAAAAACCTCTTTTTGTGCTATTTTCAATCTATCTGAAATCTTATAACGTTATAAAATATGAAACAATTACTTTTGGGTGACGAAGCGATTGCTTTGGGAGCTATCAATGCAGGCCTTTCTGGTGTGTATGCTTATCCAGGTACTCCTTCTACCGAAATCACTGAGTTTATTCAGGGAAACAAGGTGGCAAAGGAGCGAGGAATTCATAGTCGTTGGTGTACGAATGAGAAAACTGCCATGGAGGCGGCTCTCGGCATGTCGTATGCTGGTAAGCGCACTCTGGTGTGTATGAAGCATGTGGGCATGAATGTGTGTGCAGATGCCTTTGTGAACAGCGCCATTACTGGCGTGAATGGCGGGCTCATCGTATTGGCGGCAGATGACCCCTCTATGCACTCAAGTCAGAATGAACAAGACTCTCGTTTCTATGGCAAGTTTGCTATGATTCCTGTGTTTGAACCTTCAAATCAGCAGGAGGCTTATGATATGGTGGCCAGTGCCTTTGATTTGTCTGAGGCTTTGAAGGAACCTGTGCTTTTGCGCATTGTGACTCGTCTGGCTCATAGCCGTGCTGCAGTGGAGGTGGGTGAACCTATGGAACAGAATGCCTTGAATGTGGCAAAGGAAAGCTGGGTGCTTCTGCCTGGCATTGCCCGTCGCAAATATGCAGAACTTCTCGACAAGCAGGCTGCAATGCTTTCTGCTTCTGAGAAGTCCATCTATAATAAAAAAGAGCAGGCTCAAGGTCAGAAACTGGGTATTGTGGCTTGTGGCATCGCATATAACTATGTGAAGGAGAATGTGGGTGATGATGCCAATATCCTGAAAGTTTCTCAATATCCGATCTCACCAGAGACCATTCGTGCTTTTGCTAAGGAAAATGAAGCATTGCTTGTGGTAGAAGACGGGCAACCTGTGATGGAAGAAGCGATTGCCGGCATGGTGGGTGCTGATTATCCAGTGAAGGGACGATTGACTGGTGACCTTCCTCGTACAGGCGAACTGACTCCAGACAATGTGGCTGTGGCTCTTGGCAAACCTGCTGGTCCCGTCTTTGACAATGCTAAGAACGTGGCAGGTCGTCCTCCTCAACTCTGTCAGGGTTGCGGACACCGCGATGTGTATGCTGCGCTGAATCAGGTGTTGGCAGAATATCCTGATTATAGAATCTTTGGCGATATTGGTTGCTACACACTTGGTGCGCTGCCTCCATTCCAGGCTCTTGCCAGCTGTGTGGATATGGGTGCTTCTATCACAATGGCCAAGGGTGCTGCTGATGCAGGTCTCTACCCCTCTGTGGCTGTCATTGGTGACTCTACTTTCACTCACTCTGGCATGACGGGTCTTTTGGACGCAGTGAATGATAATTCCGACATAACGGTGGTTATCTCCGACAACCTCACCACTGGTATGACAGGTGGTCAGGATTCGGCAGGACTGAATAAGTATGAGGCAATCTGCAAGGGTTTGGGTGTAGATCCTGAGCATGTGCGTGTGGTTGTGCCACTTCCAAAGAATATGCCAGAAATCACACGTGTGCTGAAAGAAGAAATAGAATATCACGGAGTGTCAGTCATCATTCCTCGTCGTGAGTGCATCCAGACAGCTGCTCGTCACGCAAGGGAAGCAAAGAAAGCAAAGGAGGCAAGCAAATGAAAAAGGACATCATATTATGTGGAGTGGGAGGACAAGGAATCCTCTCAATTGCAACTATCATCAGTGAAGCAGCGACAGAGGCTGGCATTAACTTGAAACAGGCCGAAGTGCACGGAATGAGTCAGAGAGGTGGCGATGTGCAGTCTAACCTGCGTCTGTCCACAGAGAAAATCTATTCAGACTTGATTGCTCAGGGCAGTGCAGATGTGGTCATTTCTATGGAGCCAATGGAGTCTCTCCGCTATCTTCCTTATTTGGCTAAGACAGGTACTATTGTAACAAGCAGCAAACCTTTTATCAATATCCCTAACTATCCTGAAGAGGAGATGCTGATGACAGAGTTGGATGCAATGCCTTCAGTGGTGAAACTGGATATAGACTCAGTGGCAAAAGATGCGGGTAATGCTCGTGGCGCAAACATGGTGTTGCTGGGTATGGCTGCTCCTTTCATTGAGATCCTTACTGTGGAACAGTTGCGCAAGGCCATCTCTGTGGTGTTTGCCCGTAAGGGAGAAGCTGTGGTAGAAGCCAATCTGAAGGCTTTTGACTGTGGCGTGGAGGCAAGCAAGAAATAATCTATCAGGGAGTTGGGGTGATCGTTTCTGTCAAGCAGTGGTCTAACTCTCTCAATCTACTATACCTACAACAGGAAAAAAAATTTATGATTTACAACGCAAAAATGGAATGCATGTCAAGAGAAGACATGCGCAAGTTGCAGTCTGAGCGTCTTCAGAAGATTGTCAAAACTTGTTATGAGAAAGTGCCTTTCTACACCAGAAAGATGGATGAACTTGGTGTTAAGCCAGAGGACATCAAGTCTATTGATGATATAGTAAAACTTCCTTTTACCACAAAACATGACTTGAGAGACGAATATCCTTACGGATTGCAGGCTGTGCCACAGAGCGAGATTCGCCGTGTGCATGCTTCTTCAGGCACAACAGGAAAGCCAGTCGTTGCTACATACACACAGAATGACCTTGACCATTGGGCAGAAGGTGTTGCTCGTGTGCTGGCTGCTGGAGGTGTTGGCAAAGAGGATGTTGTTCAAGTCAGTTACGGCTACGGACTATTCACAGGTGGTCTTGGTGCTCACGATGGTGCAAACAAGGTGGGGGCAGTGCAGTTGCCCACCTCTGCAGGAAACTCGGAGAAGCAGACCATGCTGATGCAAGACTTGGGTTCAACAGTGCTGGCTTGTACTCCTTCTTATGCGCTCCACTTGGCAGAGGTCATTGAGAATAGCGATAAGGTCAATCTGAAAGACCTCAAACTTCGTGTAGGTTTCTTTGGTGCAGAACCTTGGACTGAAGGCATGCGTCGTGAGTTGCAGTCAAAGTTGGGTATCAAGGCATACGACATCTACGGACTTACAGAAATGTCTGGTCCAGGTGTGGGTGGTGAGTGTGATTGTCAGGATGGTACACACCTTTGGGAGGACATGTTCTTCCCTGAAATCATCAACCCTGAAACATTGCAACCTTGTGCTCCAGGTGAATTTGGTGAACTCGTGTTCACTTCACTCTGCAAAGAGGCAATGCCTATCATCCGTTACCGCACACGAGACCTCACTCGTCTCAACTACGGGAAGTGTGCCTGTGGACGTACTGCTGTTCGTATGGATCGCATTCTTGGTCGTTCAGACGACATGCTGATTGTTCGTGGTGTTAATGTGTTCCCATCTCAGATAGAAACTGTGCTCACAGAGTTCCCTGTGTTCACACCACAATACTTTATTACGATAGACCGTAAGGGCAATGAGGATTCTTTCGACCTTGATGTGGAACTTCGCACGGAGTTTTTCTCTCCAAATCCATCCAAGCAGATGCCTTACATCAAACCTCTTTACGATAGAATCGTGTCACTTTGCGGCATCAAGCCAAATATCCACATCAAGGAACCAGGTGCTATCACTCGTTCTATCGGCAAGGCGAAGCATGTGGAGGATAAACGAAACTTCAGAGGATAATGAATACACCTTTAGATTACAATACAGTCACTGAGGCTATAGAAAGTATGGGTCTTGGTGACTTCTCACAAGCCACTATACGTGACATTCAGTCTCTTTCTAAGATTCTTGAGGAAAAGACAGGTGAGTCTGTCATCCATCTTGAGATGGGTGTGCCTGGTCTTCAGCCTTCCGCCATTGCTCTGAAAGCAGAACAGGAGGCTTTGACGAATGGCTGTGCGACCATCTATGCTCCCAATGGGGGTATTCCACGCTTGAAGAATGCCGCTTCACAATTCGTGAAGGCATTTATCGGTGTGGATATTGATCCACTTTGTTGCATTCCTACCACAGGAAGCATGCAGGGTACTTTTGCCACTTTTACTGCTTGGCATCATGCCATGCCAGAGAAGGACACAGTGCTCTTCATTCATCCAGGCTTTCCTGTGCAGACCACCCAGTGTGATGTGATAGGGCTCAAACACATCGGTTTGGATGTTCACGATTTCCGTGGAGAATCGCTGATTGCTAAATTGGAAGAGATTCTCTCTGCTGGCAATATCTGTGGCATCGTCTATTCCAACCCTAATAATCCCTCATGGGTTTGTTTCAACGAGGATGAGTTGAGAGGCATTGCTGGTTTGGCAGATCAATATGATGTGATTATTCTGGAAGACTTGGCATATTTTGCTATGGATTTCCGTCGTGACCTTTCTCATCCGTTTGAAGCACCTTATCAGGCAACAGTGGCTCGATACACCGATCGATACATCTTGGCTGTTTCAGGTTCAAAAGCATTCTCTTATGCTGGACAGCGTATAGGTGTTGCTTGTATCAGCAATGGTCTTTATCACCGTGTTTATCCTGCATTGGAGAAGAACTTTGGAGTAGGTGCGTTTGGTGACTTCTTTTGTAACCGCCTCATGTACACACTCTCAAGCGGAACAACGCATAGCGTGCAGCATGCGATGGCTGCTCTCATGGAGGCTGCTTGTGAAGGTTCATATAATTTCTTGGCAGATGTGCGCGAGTACGGACGGCGTGCTAAATATATGAAAGATGTGTTGCTTTCTAATGGCTTCTATCTTGTTTATGACAACGATTTGGGTGCTCCATTGGCGGATGGTTTCTATTTCACGGTGCAATATCCGGGAATGAATGACCTTCAGCTCACTCGTGAACTGATGTATTATGGCATAGCAGTATTTCCACTTGACACGATGGGCTCTAAAGAGCAGGGTGTGCGTATCTGCACGTCTTTCTTCCAAAAAGAACAGGAATCAATGTTCAAAGAACGTATAGAGGCTTTCAGCCAGGATCATCCTCTATAATACATTATATATATAAGATATAAATCCAACAATCTATGGACGATAAATCACCATACATTCATCCGCAATACGAGACGATGTCTCGTGAAGAACTGGAGAAACTTCAGTTGGAGCGTTTGCAGGCAACAGTAGAGCATTGCATGAACTCCTCTTTCTACAAGAAGCGTTTTGACGAAAATGGATTGAAGCCCGAGGACATTAAGAGTCTCGACGACATTCGTAAGATTCCGTTTACCACAAAACAGGATTTGCGCGACACCTATCCTTTTGGCATGGCAAGCGTTCCTTTGCGTGAGTGCGTGCGTCTTCACTCTTCATCAGGCACAACAGGAAACCCTACAGTGATTCTTCACACACAAAAGGATATAGATGAGTGGGCAAATGCTGTGGCTCGCTGTCTTTGGATGGTGGGGCTTCGTCCAAGTGATGTGTTTCAGAACTCTTCTGGCTACGGAATGTTTACAGGTGGCTTAGGCTTCCAATATGGTGCAGAGCGTTTAGGCGCACTCACAGTACCTGCGGCAGCGGGCAACTCTCTTCGTCAAATCAAGTTCATCAAGGACTTTGGCACGACAGCCATCCATGCTGTGCCCAGTTATGTCACTCGCTTGTACGAAGTGATGCAGTCAGAAGGTGTGGATCCGCGCAAGGATACCAAACTGAAGGTTTTGGCCATAGGTGCAGAGCCTCATTCGGAGGAGCAGAGAAAGCGTATTGAGAATATGCTTGGAGTGAAGGCCTACAACTCTTTTGGCATGAGTGAGATGTGTGGACCAGGCGTGGGCTTTGAATGTCAAGAGCAGAATGGTCTCCATTTCTGGGAAGATTACTACATTGTGGAAATAGTCAATCCCGACACATTGGAGCCTGTTCCTGACGGTGAGATTGGTGAGTTGGTGCTGACAACGCTCAATCGTGAGGCCATGCCATTGCTTCGTTATCGTACTCGTGACCTTACTCGTGTGTTGGGTCGTACTTGTCCTTGCGGACGTAACCACATCCGTTTGGATCGTATGCGCGGTCGTTCGGACGATATGATGGTGCTTCGTGGTGTGAATATCTTCCCTATCCAGATAGAGAAGATCCTTATGCAGTTCAAGGAATTGGCAAGCAATTATCTCATCACCCTCACCACTGATGAGGACAATGATAATATGACAGTCGAGGTGGAATTGGAAGAACTCTTCACAGATGACTTCCAGCGTCTTCTTTCTTTGGAAAAGGACATCAAGCGTCGCTTGAAAGATGAGATTCTCCTCACTCCTCATGTGAAACTTGTGCCTAAGGGAACACTTCCTGTTTCTGAAGGAAAGGCTGTCCGTGTCATCGACAAGCGTAAGGTTTATCAATAAAACATGTGTTTCCAAATCTGAAATAGAGCCATGACAATCAAACAACTATCTATCTTTATCGAGAATAAGGGTGGCACACTCATTGAGGTTCTCGACTTGCTCAGCAAGGCAAACATACAGATTATCGCTTCTACGATAGCAGACACAAAGGATTACGGCATCTACCGTGTGCTTTGCAGTCAGGCTGCACAGGCTTATCTCATATTGAAGGAAGCGGGAATCAATGTGCAGTTATCCGATGTTTTTGCTCTCAGCATTGATGATCAGCCAGGTCGTGCAGCAGATGCTGTCAGCAGAATTTCTGATGCAGGCGTCAGCATTCTTTATCTTTATTCATTCTTGTGGAAGAGTAAAGGCGTGCTGGTGTTCCGTACTGACGAAAGCGAGAAAGCAAAAGAAGCCATCATGCTCAACAAGATGAAGTTCCTTACAGAGGAGGATTTTAGTGTATGACACTTCTTGAAACACTGAACAAGGGCGACCGTTTTGCGGCAAGCATAGGTGCTCAACTCACGGAGTTGAGGGAAGGTTATGCTAAATCAGAACTTACGGTAGAAGAGCGGCATCTCAATGGTGGAGGTGTCTGCCAAGGAGGTGTAATCTATACCTTGGCAGACCTTGCCTTTGCAGGAGTGACCAATAGTCATGGGATGCTTACGCTTGGTGTGAACAATTCCATCACCTTTCTTAAGTCTGCACAACTGGGCGATCGCATCAAGGCAGAGTGTGTGGAAACGCTGGATCACCACAAGTTGCCCTATTGCGACATGAAGGTGACCAATCAGCATGGCGAGTTGATTGCCGTCATGACAGGATTGGCCTACAGGCTCAAGAGGGAAGTCTCCTTTGAAGGTCTCATGTGAAAGAAATCATGATTTGATGTCTGACATTAGGAGATTGGTGTGCGTATTTTAATGGAGAAGGTTGGGTGTGAAACATCTCTTGTTCTTGCAAATCGTTGGAAAAAAGAAGGAGGAAACCTCCTTTTAGCACTTGTGAAATAAAAAAAGGTGATAAAAGTTTTGCTGGAGCGAAAAAAAAACGTACCTTTGCACTCGCTAAATCAAAAGTGCTCCATTCAAGGTGCCATAGCTCAGTTGGTAGAGCATCGGACTGAAAATCCGTGTGTCCCCGGTTCGAATCCTGGTGGTACCACAAAAGCAAACCCTCACGTCTCTCAACAAAGTGCGTGAGGGTTTTTCTTTAATTTCAGGTATCAGAAGCCTTCATTAGGCTTTTGACTCATGTGTAAGCAAGAACAACAAAACTTGATATTATATGTATGATGTGATGAGGGTGCGGGAGGATTTCCCTATTCTGTCCCGTGAGATATATGGTAAGCCACTGGTCTATCTGGACAATGGCGCTACCACACAGAAGCCTCGCCAGGTGGTGGAGGCCATAGTGGATGAGTATTATAATGTGAATGCGAATGTCCACAGAGGTGTGCACTTCTTGTCACAGCAAGCCACAGATTTGCATGAGGCAAGCCGTGAGGTTGTGCGTCGTTTCCTCAATGCGCATTCCACGAATGAGATTCTTTTCACCCGAGGAACGACTGAAGGCATCAACCTTTTGGCATTCTCTTTCGGTGAGTCAATGGTGAAGGAGGGCGACGAGATTGTAGTCAGTGCGATGGAGCATCATTCAAATATTGTGCCTTGGCAGATGATGTGTGAACGTAAGGGAGCACATCTTCGAGTGATTCCTATGACTGACAGTGGAGAGTTGGAGATGGAGGCTCTGGAGGCTCTTCTGAATGAGCGTACACGTATCGTATGCTGTACTCAGGTGAGCAATGTGCTGGGCACGGTGAATCCTATTGCAGAAGTGGTAAAGATTGCTCATCGGAGGGGTATCCCTGTGTTGGTGGATGGCGCACAGTCTGTGCCTCACATGAAAGTGGATGTGCAGGAATTGGATTGCGATTTCTTTGCGTTCTCAGGCCACAAGGTGTATGGACCTACAGGCGTTGGTGTTCTTTATGGAAAGGAGGAATGGCTTGAGAAGTTGCCTCCTTATCAGGGTGGTGGAGAAATGATCAAGAATGTTTCTTTTGAAAAGACCACATATAATGAGTTGCCTTATAAGTTTGAGGCAGGCACACCTGACTATGTGGCCACACATGCTTTGGCCAAGGCTCTGGAGTATGTGGAGCAGTTGGGCATGAAGAACATCGAGCAATATGAGCGTGATTTGACCCGATATGCCTTGGAGCGAATGCAACAGATAGAAGGAATGCATATCTATGGCATGGCCAAGGAACGTGATGCTGTCATTAGTTTTCAGGTTGGAGACATTCATCATTTGGATATGGGTACTTTGCTGGATCGTTTGGGCATCGCAGTCAGAACAGGTCATCATTGTGCAGAACCATTGATGAGAAGATTGGGTATAGAAGGCACTGTGAGAGCCTCATTTGGCTTATACAACACCAAGGACGAGGTGGATGCTTTGGTGGCAGGAATAGAAAAGGTCAGAAGAATGTTCTGATAGAATTAGAGGTGTCTTTTTAGAGAACAAAGGGAGAATGTCATCTGTGTACATTCTCCCTTTGCTGTTGTGAGTGCTTGCCCAACCTTGGTTTACTCCACATTTGTATTCTGGGTGTGAATCTCCTGTTTTCCATCCGCTACAATGAAAATATATACGTGGGTTGGATGAAACCGATCACACCTTTCCTCTTCATGTGTTTAGGGGCGAAGGTAAAACTGGCATTTGAGAGGATAGAATCGTGGCATTTCCCTGTCATTTGACATGTTAAATGATGGATGTTTTTTTCATGCTCCAACGAACAATTGTTCAATAGCCAGCGAACAATGCTTCAAGTGCCAATGAACAATTGTTCGATGCCCCATGAACCATGCGTGCGTTTTTGCCCTGATAAGCATTCTGTTTCTATGCGAAGAAGAAGTAGGCGATGGCTATTGCCGCTATGACTCCTGCCAGATCGACCAATAGTCCGCATGTCACGGCATGGCGTGTGTGGCGGATGCCTACAGAACCGAAATACACAGCCAGTATGTAGAAGGTGGTGTCTGTAGAGCCTTGGAAGATGCAGGCAAGTCTGCCAGAGAAAGAATCTGCCCCATAGGTGGTCATTGTATCTACCATCATGCCACGAGCACCCGAGCCTGAGAGGGGTTTCATGATGGCAGTGGGGAGTGCCGCTACAAAGTCGGTGTTGCCCCCACAGAGTTCCACAAGCCAATTGATGCCGCTGATGAGAATGTCCAAGCCTCCGCTGGCACGAAATATGCCTATAGCCACGAGGATGGCCACCAGATAAGGAATGACCCTTACGGCAGTTGTAAAGCCATCTTTTGCTCCTTCAATAAAAGCCTCATACACATTCACTTTCTTTGCAACTCCCGCAATGATGAATGTCAGCATGATGCCAAAGAGGATGACATTGGCAGCAAGGGTGCTTACAGTGTCCATCGTGTTTTTGTCCATTAGGCTGAATCCCCAAATGATTCCTGCCACCAACAGACACATTCCTCCAAGGGTGGTGATCAAGACAGGTTGCAGTAGGTTGATGCGTTGGTAGAGGCTTACAATGATGATGCCTGCCAATGTGGCAACGAATGTGGCCAGCAGGATTGGCACAAAGATGTCGGTAGGTTGTGCAGCCCCAAGTTGTGCTCGATACACCATGATGGATACTGGTATGATGGTGAGTCCAGAGGTGTTGAGTACGAGAAACATAATCATGGGGTTGCTGGCTGTTTGATTCATCTTCTCTGTCTTCTCCGCTGTCCATCCTACCTTTCTGCTCACCTCGTTATTTCTTTCTTTGTTAATTTCTTGCATGCTTTCCATTGCCTTGAGACCTAAGGGAGTGGCTGCATTGTCTAAGCCGAGCATGTTGGCAGCAATGTTCATGAAAATATGACCTGTGGCTGGATGACCCTTGGGAATATCAGGAAACAGGCGTGTGAAGAGGGGACTGAGTAGGCGGGAAATAGCATTGACAGCCCCTCCCTTCTCTCCTATTTTCATGATGCCCATCCATAGGGAAAGCACGCCTGTCAGTCCGAGAGAGATTTCAAAGGCAGTCTTGGCACTTTCGAAAGTGGAACCAATCATGTCTGCAAACACACCTGTGTTGCCTATGAAGCATTGTACGATGGCGCAAATGGCAGCCAAAAGGAAGAATGCTATCCAGATATAGTTAAGTACCATAAAGTGCTTCCCCCGCCTCCGCTGTTGCGGAAGAGTAGAATGTTTGTGGGAGAACTTCTACTGAGTGAGTTGATTTCTTTTAAGAGATGGGCAAGTGCGTTGCACAGATGTTGTGATAAGAATGGCTGTTTGGGGCTTCCTTTCCTTTGGGGAGATGGAAGGTTTGAAGAACATGCCACACTCTGTCGCACCTCTTGCTTTTATTGGGCGAAGATACAAAAAAAATCGGAGACATACGCTTGTGTGTCTCCGATTTTATGCAGATGAAGGTTTTATTTCACTTTCACAGCAATGCTCTTGCCTGTGTAAGTGACAGTCTTCTCACCCTGTCCAATCACTTTCACATGGAAGGTGCGTGTGGTTTTCATGCCTTCAAAAGAGCCTGTACGCTTACCGATGGTGAGTGTCTTGCTGTTCTCATTCCATGTGAGAGGGATGTTGGTGTAAGCTCCCTTCTCGTAGTTGTAGTTGTCTCCCTCGTCCTCATAAAGAGTAAAGGTGGCATTTGCTCCAGGATAGACCACGAGGTCAATGTTGTCATATTGGTTCTCGTTGGCATATTGCACGTCAGGACCTAAAGGAAGAATGCTGCCAGCCTTAATGTAGAGTGGTGAGTGGCTGAGCGGTGCAGATGCGCTGAGAGTCTGTCCTCCTTGCTTCAGTTCGTTGGTCCAGTAGTCGTACCACTGAGTGCCTGCTGGGAGGTAAACATTGAAGTTGCGTGGTGTGGTCCAATCTACTTTTGCATACGTTTCTTTTTCCAAATCATTCTTGTCCCAACCAGACATGGCATCCGTACGCACAATCTTCTCTTGAGTGTATAGAGGATCTACAACAGGACAAACCAATACATTGCGTCCAAACATAAACTCACGGTTGTTGTTCCATGTGTTTTTGTCTTGTTTGAAATCCATGAAGAGGGCTCTCATGAAGGAGTCGTCATTGTGGGAAACCTGCCATGCCTGACTATAGATGTAGGGGAGGAAGCGGTAGCGCAAGCGGACTGCATCCACCAAAGCATCATAGACAGGCTCGCCTTCCTTGCCAAAGTAGTAGAGCTCACGATAAATATCTGCACCGTGGCTACGCATCATAGGTGTGAAAGCACCGAACTGCATCCATCGAACATAAAGTTCTTGGAACTGAGGATTGCGTGTGGCGGAGTTGTGTCCTTGAGTGTTGTATGAGCCTGCAAAGAAACCGCCAATGTCTGCATTCACGTTAGGATTAGCAGTGAGGGTGTAGTTCAGACAAATGGGCACTTGGTTTCTCAATGTTTCCCAAGAAGAACCTGTGTCGCCACTCCATGTGTTGGCACCCGTACGCTGCTGACCAGCAAAGTAAGAACGAGTGAGGATGAACACGCGTTTGCTATTATCTACAGCACGCTGGCTATCATATACACCGCCTACTGTCATGAGTGGGAAAGCGTTTCTCACACTGCGGTAAGAACCCAGAGTTGTCTTCTGATCTCTTTGTGCTTCGGTCAGATCCATCTGGTCAGGGTCGGTGGAGTCCATCCACCAAGCATCAATACCCATCTTGTGCAGACGAGAGAGATTCTTCCAATAGATGTCGCGAGCCTCTTGGCTATATACATCGTAGCAACGCACACCGCTGGGATAGTCCTTGCGAGGAGGCCACTGAGGAAGACCGCTCTGAGGCCATGTGTCGAAATCGAGCAAGAGCCCCTTCTCCTTCATTTCCTTGAAAGCCTTGGTCTCAGGACCGAAGGAAGCCCAGATGGAGATGCTCATGTGTGCATTCTGCTTGTGCACCTCGTTGATCATATCCTGTGCACGGTCGAACTCTGGATTGAGAAACTCCATGGCGTTCCAGTTGTAGTTGCTGCCCCAATACTGCCAGTCTTGAATGATTCCATCAAAAGGAACTTTAAGATTGCGGTACTTGTGTACCACTTCGAGGAGTTCTGCACTGGACTTGTATCGTTCTCTTGACTGGTGAAAGCCATAGATCCAGAGCGGGTGCATCGGCACTTTGCCTGAAAGGTGACGCATCTCCTTGATTACGCCATCAGCATCTCCACCATAAATAAAGTAGTAATCAACCAGTTTTCCTACTTCTGATTCCAGCACGACATCACCTGCTTTTCCGTCGGCAGGAGTGGTGAGGTGGGTGGGGGAATAGTTGTCCCAATAGATTCCGTAGCCTTTGATGGTCTGATAGAAGTGAGCAAAGTCTTCAAGGTTGCTCTGTTCCATACGTCGGTTCTCGCCTCTTAGACTCATTTTGCCATTCTGAAGAAGTCCCACACCGTAGATGCCTTCATCTGCATCTACAGAGAAAGTCTGTTTCACACGGAAAGCATCTGTGTCAGGACCTTTGGTGATGGGAGTGAAAGAGTGACCTTCTTCTTTTGTCAGCAGATTGCCCTTTTTGTCCTCAAAAGCGACCTTGCCATCCTCTACTGTTACAGTGAGGGCTGAAGATTCATAGATGGTGGAGTTGCCTTTCTTGGTAACTTTCACCTTCACATTTTCGGGCGTGGCAGTTACTACCAAAGATTTCTTTTCCACATCCTGCCCGTTGGTTTTTACAATACGAACCGTTTTAGGTGTGTAGAAGGTTACTTGCTGTGCCCAACTTTGAGTGGCGAGCAACAGCAAAAACGAAGTTAAAATAGATGATCTATTCATAATCATAAAGGTTATTGATTAATGTTTTATTTTGAAAAGATTTTCTTTCCTTTTTTGATGATGATGCCTTTGTGTGAAGCATTGACAGGACGACCACTGAGGTCATACCACACATTGGCATTTGTTGTTCCTTTGTCGGCTTTCACCTCTTCGATTGCTGTGGTGTCCTCGTAGGAGTCTTTG
>JAAYDO010000186.1 GCA_012729225.1 Bacteroidales bacterium
AATTTCATAGTCAACTTACTGGGCGCCATTGCAGCATATTGCCTGTTCCCAAAGAAACCGTGCATCAATGTACAAAGGACATTTGACACACAGATTGCTTTGTTCTGAATTCGTCGAACTCACGTTAATTTTACTATTGGCAATCTCTGCCTTGAACCGATTGCGCAGATGATGTTCATGGCTTGCATCCACGTTGCCCTTCTGCATCATATATGTATATTGGTACCGCTCGCGCAAGGACATTTTAAGCCAATCGAAAACTTTGCCTCCTGGTGTGATGTCGAACATCAGACGATGGCGTGGAACCGTTTCCGTCACATCATCCACCGTGCGGTTCTTCAGGTGAAATTCATAACCGCCTCCCAACTTCAGAACTTTAGAAACCTTATACGTTCCACTCACACCCAACTGCCAACGTTCAACGCTTCCAGTATTGTCCTTTGTGCGAAGTTCGGTGTTTGCTCCAAGCCCCCAACTGTCGTTAACTTTCTTTTCCGTACCAGCACTGATCCACATGCCAAAGTCATTGGTGGTTTGAGCCTTGGACAATCCAATGAAAACAAATGCGAGGAACAACACCAGGATGATAAATCTCACCCAATTATAGATTCTCTGAATTCTTTCTGCTTTTTCTTTATCCATATTATTTAGCCAATCATTAGTGATTGACACTGCAAAGGTAAGTTGAGCGTGTTACAAAAGCATTTCAATCGTATGATGGATAGGTTACAATGGTGCTTGTAACAGGATTGTAATATCAACGTAATGGGGACGTAACAAAATTGTAATACCTTTGCAGCAAAAATACAAAGGAATGGAATTGATTATCAACATTTTCTCGCTTGTTGGTTCTCTTGCGTTGTTCCTCTTCGGAATGAAAACAATGTCGGAAGGACTTGAAAAGTTTGCAGGCGACCGCCTGCGTAGCATTCTGGCGGCTATGACCAAGAACCGCGTGATGGGTGTGCTGACGGGTATCCTGATCACGGCACTCATCCAGTCGTCGAGTGCCACGACGGTGATGGTGGTGAGTTTTGTGAATGCAGGACTGATGACGCTGGCACAGTCCATCGGTGTCATCATGGGCGCGAACATCGGCACAACGGTGACAGCGTGGATTATCTCTGCCGTAGGCTTCAAGGTGAACATAGCGGCTTTCGCTATTCCTTTGTTGGCCATAGGAATGCCATTAATCTTTAGTGGAAAAGGCAACAGGAAAAGTATTGGTGAGTTTGTGTTTGGTTTCTCGTTCTTGTTCATGGGATTGTCGTTCCTTCAAGAGGCGGCAACGGCGATGAACATCGGCGATATGGTAGCAGGCATGCTGGCGCATGTGCCTCAGGATTCGTTCTTCACAATAATATTGTTTGTGATCGTGGGTGCTTTAGTGACTATGATTGTACAAGCTTCAGCAGCTACGATGGCTATTACTTTGATGCTATTTGGTATGAATATTCCCGGCTTTGGATTTGAACAGGCTGCCGCCTTGGCAATGGGGCAGAATATCGGTACAACCATTACGGCATTTATGGCTTCGCTCACCGCTAACACACAGGCACGCCGGGCCGCACTGGCCCACATGTTCTTCAATGTCTTTGGTGTCGTGGCGTTCCTTATCGTATTCTATCCTGCCTGTAACGCCGTCAGTTGGTTTGTTGATAGCGTGATGGGCGGCGGAAACGAGCTCTATAAACTTTCAACCTTCCACACAGCCTTTAACATCATCAACACGCTCTTGCTCATTGGTTTCGTCAGACAGATTGAAATACTTGTCTGCAAGGTACTGCCGATGAAGGCTCAGGAAGAGGATTATCGTTTGCGGTTCATCAGTGGTGGTTTGCTCTCTACAGCCGAACTCAGCATCATGGAAGCACAGAAAGAGATTCACCATTTTGCAGAGCGTTGCCAAAGGATGTTCAGATTCGTGCCCGAACTGATGCAGATACAGGACGAAAACGAATTCAACAAACTTTTCTCGCGTATCGGGAAGTATGAGAATATCACCGACTCTATGGAGATGGAGATTGCTGGATATCTTAATAAGGTGAGTGAGGGTCGACTGTCGGATGCCTCGAAGGCTCAGATACAGAAGATGTTGCGTCAGATTACAGAATTGGAGTCCATCGGTGACTCAGTGTATAACCTCGGACGCACACTGAACCGCTACCGCATGCATTGTCAGGATGCGTTCACTCCAGAACAGACGCAGCACATGCAGACGATGCTGCAACTTGTGGAGGGTTCGCTGGCTGAAATGATGAAGCGCATCGACTTGACAGGACCAAGAACGAACATCACAAAATCTATCAATATAGAGCATGAAATCAACAACTACCGCAAGCAATTAAGAAACCAAAATCTGCACGATGTGAATGCAGGGCTTTACAGCTATCAATTGGGCGTGTTCTATGTCGATTTCATCTCTGAGTGTGAACGTCTGGCAGACTATGTGATGAATGTAGTACAGGCAGGAAAAGGACTGAATAACGACTTTGAAGACAGACCTTACAATGGGCAGGGTTAAAACTTTGCTAGTGTAAGCCTAATGGTGAGTCCTCCGCCAGGAGTAAGTTGTGCAGTTATTGTTCCTCCGTGAACGGCAACTGCATTTTTCACGATAGCTAGTCCGAGACCTGTGCCGCCGAGTTTGCGTGAGCGGCCTTTATCTACACGGTAAAAACGCTCGAAGATATGCTCCAAATGCTGCGGTTCTATTCCCTGACCGTTGTCGCTTATCGTGAACTCATAGAAATGGCGGCCTTCGTTTTCCACTTCGCGGCAGGCAATCTTCAGACATGTTGCTCCTGTGGCGTAGGCAATAGCATTATCAATGAGATTGCGGAAGATGCTGTAGATCAGACTTGTGTCGCCCTGCACTTCTATATGCTGTGGCACGTTGAGCGATGGCAAAATGCCTTTGTCTTGAAGTTGCAGGGCGGTATCATCGAGCGCATTTTGCATAACTTGCAAAACATTAACATGACGGTATTCATTGTTGGGTTTGGATATATTGTAATCCATCTCGTCAAGTTTGGTGAGAGTACTCATGTCGAATAGGAGCTTGTTCATACGTTCGCTCTGCGCATAGCAACGCTCTAAGAAATGTTTCTTTTTGTCCTCAGGCATGTCTGGATTGTCAAGGATGCTCTCCAAGTAGCCGTGAATGCTGGCGGCTGGCGTCTTCAGTTCATGGGCAGCATTCTGAGTGAGTTGGCGCTTGATGCGTACCTTTTCTTCCTCAGAGTGACGGAGCTTCCAATAGAGCATGATGATGGTATGGCTGATGTCACCCAACTCGTCATCGGGCAAACGTCGCTCCAGTTCGTGGTCGAGCGGCTCGCCCTGTTCAGCCTTCACAGCAAACTCGCGCAGATAGCCGATGTGACGGCTGATGCGATGGGTGCTTAGGTAGAGCACGATGCCCAGTAGTAGTGTCAGGGCAACGGCAAAGTAGATGTAAGTATTGTCGGCTTGGAGTGAACGCGTCAACTCTGCCGAATAGGGAACAGCGGTACGTACAATGGTGTTGCCAAACCGAGTGGCTGAATAGAAATACGTCTCGTGGGTGGATTGCGACAGGCGCTTGATATCGTAGCCGTTTCCATCATGCAGAGCCTGCTGGATTTCCGTTCGTTCGAGATGATTTCCTAGAGAATCCACTTGTGGCTCGTAACTGTCAAGAATGACTCGTCCATTCTTGTCTATGATAGACACGCGTAGCTCTTCCATATTATGCCTTTCCACATAATCGCAAAACAGGCGGTTATTTGTAAGGCTGTCTTCACCAAGTGTCTGCACCATTTCATAGTTGTACATCTGAAGGCGTGAGTGAAGAATGTCAATCTTGTACTCCTTCTCACGCTGGTATTGATACACGCTAAAGCAAACAGCAAAGAGCAGGAAAACACCACCGATACTGATTAGCAGATTACGCTGAAAGGATTTACTTTTCAAAGCAGTAGCCATAACCTACACGTGTTTTTATCTGTTTTCCATAAGAGCCAATCTTCTTATGCAGTCGGGTGATGTTCACATCTACCGTACGATCGAGCACAAACGCATCTTGAGGCCAACAAAGTGTCAGTATGTCTTCACGTGAAAACACCTTGCCTGGATGTTGTAATAAGAGTGATAGCATCTCATATTCCAGTTTAGTGAGAAAAATATCTTGGCCGTCGACAGTAGCTGTCTTGGCATTCAAATCAAGAGAAATACCCTCAAAACATATTTTGCTATCAGAAACAGCTACATGCACTTCGCCACTCGGGGGAACATTCGTTTGAGTCGCCCGCCTGAGCACCGCCTTGACTCTTGCTTTCACCTCTTTCATGCTTAGTGGCTTGGCGATATAGTCATCGGCACCGATGTTCAGTCCCTTAACAAGGTTGTCCTCTCCTTCAAGTGCTGTGATAAAAATGATGGGTATCTGTGCCGTAGAGGGATTGTCCTTCATCTTTCGTGCCATCTGAAATCCTGACATTTCTCCCATCATTACATCTAATAGGATTAGCGCAAACTCTTGTAGAGGGAGTTTGAGTGCTTCCTCTGCAGAGTTTGCGGTTACGACCTCATATCCTTCATTTTCAAGGTTGTATTGCAATATCTCACAGATATCTAACTCGTCATCAACAACAAGTATTTTCATAAATTCTTCAAATGGTTGTGAATGAAACAGATAATCTTTTCGGGCACAAAGATACTGCTTTTTTCTGAAATGCAGGAATAATGTGTATTACATTGTTATGACATTATTGTTCCATCGGTAATTATGCCAAATTTCTGTTTCATTCATAGGAACCTTTATATAATAGTACAAAATTTGTTGTTCGGCATATAACTCAAAGATGATTAGTAGTCAAGTTCTGCAAAATATTGCACATACATACAATTTTTGTGGTTTACAAAAGTTAAATACGTTAAAAATTCATCTTTTCTTAAACCCATAGAATCTATGTAATCACTTTTCTATCATTTAACATGCAAGTTGTTGATATAAAATGACTTGCAAATACTGACGAGAGTAGTGTTTCTTATGCAGTAAACAGTTCATTCTCTGTTTTCGAAGATGCAATACCAAAGTGCGTAAAAGGCAAAGTCGGATGTGATTGTCTCTCGTAATAAACCTGACTTTGCTGCTGCTGATGAAATCCTTGTTTTTACTCCAAAGGAACTTTTAGAGTATCTACAAAGTATGTAAACGGATTTATAAAAAACGAAGAAGGGTAGCGCATGGCCACCCCTTCCACGCCATCTCTTCTCCTGCCGGCATGCTTCAGCTTCTTTTTTGTGTTTCTTTTTGACGTGTGGTTTTCCCCGAAAGTGTTTTCCGTGGAGGTGGTGATACTCATTGGAGAGTGGCGTATCACTATAATTGAGTATTGCGGGAAAGATGGAATGTGCCTAACTTTGCAGCCGAAAAGAAGTATTTTTTTTATGGTTCGTAAAAAGATTGTTTTGTCAGTGATGACAGTCGTCGCTCTGTGGGGCGGCGGCATGCCCCTTGGCGCACAGACGCAGGACTCTGTTTGTCTGAAGCCTGTGTGTGGGCTGGAGTATGCGGGAGAGTTGCAGACCAATTTCAGGGGCGGTCATGGTTTCGTGAATCTGCTGGGGCTGAATGCGGAGATTCCTCTCGGCCGCTCGCTCACTCTGAGTGTGTCCACTGTCAGTTCTGCCAAAAGCAGTGAGGAGCGTTTGGCAGATGATGTTCAGGTGTTTTCCAATCTTGAGGCAGACAACCTGCCTCTTGCCCTGTGTGTGGCAGGAATGGGGTGGCGGATCGGTGAGCGTCATTCTCTCTTTGCGGGCATTCTGGGGTTGAATGTGGACTACTTTACCAGTGATGTCACCTCGCTTTTCACCCATAGTTCCAACGGCATCTTTCCCACTGTTGCTTCCAACTACGATATAGCCAACTATCCTGTGGCCTCGGTGGGAGTGCATTATATGTATGAAACAGACCCCCTCACTTTGCAGGCTTCTCTCTATAATGGCAGGGGCTACAACAGGTTCTCTGGCAGGGAGAATGTGTTTCGCTTCTGTCCTGAGTCTGATGGTGTGTTTGCTGTGGCTCAGGCGGAATACAAGTATCATGACAGCCATTATTTTCTGGGGACAAGTTTCCATTATGGCAGGCTGGATGGCGGGGCTCGTCAGGTTCGCCCCTCCTTCTGGACTTATGCGGAGCAGCGTGTTGCCAGCGATCTTTCATTGATGGTGGCTTACTCTCATGACTTCCAGCCGAGCAGCCTGTGCCGCAATTTTGTGGGGCTTGGCGGGAAGATGGATGTGGGGAAGGCTGAGGTGGGGCTCTTCTCGGACTACACTCGCATTGAGGGGGTGGACGAGTGGGCCACGGAACTGACCTGCAGGTACCGCTGTTCGGGCATGTTGTCTCTTCAGCCTACCTTCTTCCTCATTCATACGGGGGGGAAGTGCGCAAGTGTAGGCACTTTCCGTTTTATCGTGTCTCTTTAGCCCGTTGTCTCCATCGTTTTTTCCTTTTGGAGGTGTGTGAGGGAATCCGTGTGTCAGTTCGTCAATGGACGATTGGCGCACGGTTTCCCTTTTTTGCCGTGGGGCTGTTTTCTGTCATGGTTTTCTTCTGCGTGGTTTGGTTTTGCTGTTCGTTCCACGTGGTTTGTCCTCCTGTTCTTTTCTGTGGAAGGAGTCTGCCGCATTCTTTCCAAAAAGTTTGCTGGCCAGGTCGGGACGGTTCATCTGCCGAAGCAGCCGCATGATGTTTTGACGCTCGGACGGCTTATACCAGAAGAAGAACTGGCGTTGTGCAAGTTTGTCGTGTGGCGACTTGGCTGAGAAGATGCGCTCGAGGGTGTAGGGGTGGACACCTGCATACCATGCCTCGGTGGAGACGGTCATGGGGGTGGGCGTGAAGTCCTGCACCTGCTCAAGCTGGAAGTTGAGGCTCTTGGTGAGCACGGCAAGTTCGGCCATGTCTTCGGCTGTGCATCCGGGATGCGAGCTGATGAAGTAGGGGATGAGCTGCTGATGGAGGTGATGGCGGCGGTTCACCTCATCGAAGATGCACTTGAAGTCGTGGAAGAGCTGGAAGGATGGCTTGCGCATGAGGTTGAGCACACGCTCGGAGGTGTGTTCGGGGGCTACCTTGAGGCGGCCGCTCACATGCTTGGTGATGAGTTCCTCGGTGTATTGCCGATTGACCTTGTTGGTGCGCTCGTCACCCGTGTCGTGGAGCAGGAGGTCGTAGCGCACGCCTGAGCCGATGAAACTCTTCTTGATGCGGGGGAGGGCATCTACGGCATGGTAGATGTCGAGAAGGGCGGAATGGTCGGTGTTGAGGTTGTTGCACACCTTAGGATGGATGCACGACGGTTTTTTGCATTTGCGGCAGATGTCAAGGTTCTTGCCGTGCATGGCGTACATATTGGCTGATGGGCCGCCAAGGTCGCTGATATAGCCCTTGAAGTCGGGCATTTGGCTGATGGCGCTGACCTCGCGGAGGATGCTCTCCTTGCTGCGTGAGGTGATGAACTTGCCCTGATGGGCAGAGATGGTGCAGAAGGCACAACCGCCAAAGCATCCTCTGTGCATGCACACGGAGAACTTGATCATGTCGTAGGCAGGGATGCGTTTGCCACGATACTTGGGATGGGGCAGACGGGTGTAGGGCAGGTCGAAGGAGGCGTCAAGCTCGTCTTGGGTGAGGGGCTGGTAGGGTGGATTGACCACTGCATATTTGCCGTCCACCTCTTGAAGAATGCGTTGCGCCTCATACTTGTTGCTCTCTTCCTCTATATGCCGGAAGTTCTCTGCCTGTGCCTTCTTGTCTTGCAGGCACTGCTCATGGCTGTGCAGGATGATGTCGTCGGGACGGATGCCCCCGGGAATCTCTCTTTCTGGAAGGAGGGTGACGGTCTGCCGTTGCGGATGGCGTGCCATGAGGTTGCGGAACATCTTCACGTCTATCTCGCAGTCTTGCTCTATGAGGAGTTGAGCCAGCGAGGTCATGGGCTTCTCGCCCATTCCATAGATGAGCAGGTCTGCTCCTGAGGGGCAGAGGATGCACTTCTCCAGACGGTCTTGCCAATAGTCGTAGTGCGTGAGACGTCGCAGACTCGCCTCTATGCCACCAACCACCACAGGCACCTCGGGAAAGAGTGTCTTGAGGATGCGGGTATAGACAATGGTGGGGTATTCGGGGCGCAGGTCATGACGCCCGTCGGGCGAATAGGCGTCTTCAGAGCGCAGGCGTTTGTTGGCGGTGTATTTGTTGATCATGGAGTCCATGGCACCTGGGCACACACCAAAGAACAGGCGTGGGCGTCCGAGTTTCTTGAAGTCGCGGTAGTCGCCATGCCAGTCGGGTTGAGGCACGATGGCGACCTTGAGTCCCTGTGCCTCAAGTATGCGGCCAATCACAGCCATGCCAAAGGAGGGATGGTCCACGTAGGCGTCGCCAGAGAAGAGGATGACATCGAGTGTGTCCCAGCCGAGACGCTCCAGTTCTTTTTTTGTTGTGGGGAGGATTTGATTCATGAGTGTGTCCATCTGATCATTCGAGGTATGTGATGAGTGCGCGGGTTAATGAGTTGAACTTTTGGCGGTCGGTGATGGCCTCAAGTGGGAAGCCCAAACGCACAAATTTCTTGGGTTGGGCGATGGCGGCACAGTTGCCGTTAGAGTAGGTGAGGATGGCTGCCGCATTGCCCGAGGGGGCGAGGACGGAAACCGATGGCACGCAGAAGGTGCGCGGGTTCATGTCGCGCTCGATGTCGAACGTGATGCTTGCACCTGCAATGTTCGTCATGCTGCGGTCGGTGAGAGTGGCTAAAACGCTGCCTCCTATTTCTGGCCCTCCTGTGTGGGCGGCGCTCACGAGCAGACGGCCACCTTGGTTGAAATACTGTGCTATGAGGTTGTTGGTCTCACGGTTGAATTCTTTCTGAGTGCCATAGATGATGTCCACGATAGGGTATTCCGGGAGTGAGGTTTTCTTGTGAAGGAGTGCTCCCTCCGAGCAGGAGGTGAACGAGTGTTTTCTGGTGAGAAGGATGGCATGCCCATGCATGGCTGTGTAGTCGAATGTGTTGCCCATCATGAATTTTCCTTCAAGTTCGTCGCCGCTCATGCCCAGCCCGTCGCTTGCTTCACTTCCTGCCTTGGAGCGGTCGAAGTATTTTTGTCGTCCGCAGAAGCCAGTGTATGCACCATAAGGAACGCCTGGGTCGGCATCAAGGTCGAAACCTGCGCTGGTGGCGGTGTTGATGACAGCAGGTCCTTCCAGTCGCGTGAAGGCATTGACCACCATGACAGTGCCTTTGTTGTTGGATGAGATTCCGCATGAGAGAACCTCGGAAGGAAAACTTTCGCCTCCATCATTCAACGCACTGATTTTGAATGAATAAACTTCGTCTTTCTTCAGTGGTATCACACATGATGTGCCCTTCACAATCTGACCATTGTCAAAGCCCTGGTAGCCCCTGCGTGTATAGACAATGTAGGAGTGGGGCTTGGCTGTCGGTTCGAGTGGATCATTGACGGGAGTCCATGAAAGTGTGGCTGATGATTGGTCATCGCTGATCTTGATGTGGAAGTCTTCCACAGGCAGAGGCTGGATGGCATAGTCTTTCTGATAGAGGGTGGCGATATACTTGACAAGGGTCTTGTAGACCGAGCGCGAGAGGTCGAACTTGAAGCGTGGGTCGTATGCCATCTTCATGTCGGCAAAGTTCTGATGAGAGAGCATCTCAAGGATGCAGGAGGGTGTGAGGGGGGTGCGTGCCTCGCCATAATTGCGGTTCCACAGTTGGCGAACGGCCCATTGGTATTTATTGAGGTCTCTGCTGAAGTTGGTGAGCAACATGCTGGAGAGGTCGCGCGACACATAGCGGTCCATCCCTGCCCCTGTCTTTCCATTGTTGTAGTCGGTCATATAGACACTGAGTGTTCCCATAAGGTCATCGTTGGTCTTGACTCCTGCATCGGTATGGAAAGCGACTGACACGTCTATGGGCACTCCCAGTCCTGCGGAATCTTTGGCGTAGATGGAACTGCCCATGAGGTGATTGACGGCGGCAGAGCGGGAGTATATGTCATTGTTGTAGTCATTGTCGGAGAACATTTCTGTATGTACCTTGTAGGGGAAGCCAAACCACTGTGTGCTGTACTTTGCGCCTTCTGCCCAACGAGGGAGTCCGGAGGGCTTGGCATGGGGACGATTCTCGGGAATGATGTTGCCCATGCCACCTCCAAAGCGAACGGCATCTGCTGTGACCACGCCATTGTGTGAGCTGTAGTTGGAGAGGGACACTTGTCCGTAGGTGTGTTCTCCCTTGTCGAACTCAAATGTGCCCAGATAGACCCAAGTGCCTCCACCCATCTTCTGATTGACCTTGAAGACGGTATTGCCACCTTTGTGGTGGACGGTGTAGGTGGCGTCTTCCACAGATCTCGGCAGAGACTGGTAGGTCACATATACGGCATATCTACCTTCTTCGGGTATGTTTGGAATCCACTGGACCACGGCGGCATCCTTTTGGGAGGAGGTGGTGGCGATGTGGCGTGCGCTACCGTCGGAGAAGGGAGTGTCGCTGGAGAGGTAGATCCTCTTGTATTCAGCAAAGCCCGGTAGGGGAGTTTTAGCCCACTTGTGACGATTGCCTTTGACGGACTCAATGTAAGAGCCCTGACGTCGAGGCTGGTCGTTGTCGATAATCACCTCATGAGACTGATAGTCGCGCTCACGGGGGGTGAAGACTATAGCACCGGAGTTTTCGAGCATGGGGATGATGAAGGGGACGACGAAGGTCTGAGAGAAGAGGTCTTCGGTGGTGCAGAAGAGGCGGGGACGCTGCCAGTACCAGTCTTCTTTATCATAACGGTAGTATCGGCCATGACTCTGCCAGAGTGCCACATGATGTCCCTCAAGTCCTTTGTCGGCAGTGTAGGGGCGAGAGATGTTCTTCACCCATGGGACACCGTGGTAGGTGTGGTTCAGCACACGGTCGCGGTCTTTCTTCTTCTCTCGGTAGAAGATGGGCACGAGGTCTTCGATGGCTCGTCCGTCAGTCTTTATGGTGAGTTTGCAGTCCTTTTGCGAGGAGGGAACAAGGGTGCGTACTTCCCGATAGATGCGATTGACCGCATCAGGGGTGAAATGCTGTTCCTGAAAACCTCCTCCCATGACGACGAGGATGCTCTTCTTGCTATTGTCGATTGTGCAGGAGTCCACCTTGGAGGGTCGGATGTTGGCGTCGCTGCGGGAGTAGTCCTTTGCCCATGTGTCGAGAAGAGATTGCAGATTTTGTGCAATGCCAAGATAGGGTAGGCAAAAGAAGATGATTGCCAGTAGTTTTCTCATTCCTTATATTTCAACTTTTGAAAGCCAATGAGTTTGTCGTAGCGCAGTCCGAAAGGACGGTGATAGACAAACACGTCATACTCATTTTCTGTTTGGTGGTAGTTGCCCTCGCATGGTTGGGTGAGTGGGGTGGAGGTGGCGTCGTCGCCCACATACATATACATATAATTATATGAACCCTGCTTGAGGGGCAGCATCAGTTCGTATTGGTGATCCACGAGGTTGTATTCCATCTTGTGGGACTCGTCTATGCGATTGTGGGTGAGGTCGCCATAGACATAGACATTGCCTCCAGGCACTTCGGGCATCTGGAGGGTGAAGTGGGTGAAGAAGTAATCACTCTCGGTGTCGTTCTCTTCATTGTCGTTATTACGGATATAATAACGACCGTTCTGATCTTCATCGTAGAGATAGTTGATGCGCTGTTCGTCCACAAATAGAAATGCGTGATAGTAGGTGTTGTCGTATGCCATCTCGTTCACGCGCAAGGTGGGCACGTAGGGGTCGAGCATCTCAAATCGGCGATACTCATTCCCGGCAGGGAAGATGAGACGGCGATTGTGGTTGAAGATGAGTCGATTGACTTGCATGAGCGATGGCTGGAGGTCGGTGACATGAGTGTCCCAGCGACGATTTTGTGTGACCACATACTTGAGTTCTGAGACGGGATTGGAGAGTTTGTAGCCACTATAGTTGATGGTGAACCCGACCTGCTGATGCGCCTCGTAGGTGTCTATGTCAGTGTTGCCCGAAACATTCATCTCTACACCCACATGAGGTTCGATGATGGAGAAGCATGCTTGCGCCACGGGCTGGTCTTCATTGCCCTCTTCAAAGATGTCCACACGGTAGTTGCCTGAGATGAGGAGACGTGTGTTGGCATTGGGCAGGCGAAGAGAATAGTGGCAATACTTCATCTCAGTGCCAATGGAAGGCTTGTAGTTGTCAATGGTGGATTGGCTGAACCCGGTCATATACTCTGAGGTGAGCAGTTCGGAAGAGGTCCAGTCGGCATTGCAGTGGGTGATGGTGTAGATGTAGCGTTCGTAGTTGCCCTGCAAATCATCGAAACTGATTTCGACATAGTGCCCTGCGCTAAGCAGCATGACAGGCGCAGATCCCCACTGTCCATCCACCTTGACTTGAAGGGTCTTGAGACGAGGGGAGAAGCAGATATTCTCCTGAGCCCAAACGACGCAGGAGAACACCAGCATGCTGAGAAGGAGGATGGGTCTTCGACAGTTGAAAATGAATCTTTTCATTCGTTGATCTTTATAGTCGCTTTTCCACGAATGTCATCCGCAGAAGCACCAACATGGAGTGTGTAAGTGCCTGGAGTGATGCTCCAAGAGTGGGAGTCTTCGTCGAAATAGGCGAGTTCTTTCTTTGGAATATTGATGCGTATGAGTTCGGTCTCGCCTGATTGTAGCAAGCGGGTTTTAGCAAATCCCTTGAGTTCACGCACGGGGCGTACCACTTTGCTCTTGGGGGCAGCAGCATATATCTCTACCACCTCCTTGCCTGCTGTCTTGCCGGAGTTGGTGATTTCTACCTCTACGGCTATCACATCGTCCGAGAGTGTGGCAGACGGTTTGGAATAGTTGAAAGTGGTGTAGCTCAAGCCAAAGCCGAATGGGAAGAGAGGCTGAACTTTGTTGGAGGTGAAGTGGCGATAGCCCACAAAGATGTCTTCCTTGTAGTACACCTGCTTATTGACACCAGGATAGGCTTCTGCGCCAAACTTGACGTAAGGATAGTCGTCATAGTTGCGAGCGAAGGTGACAGGTAGTTTTCCGCTGGGAGATACCTTGCCGCTGAGCACATTGACAAGAGCCGTTCCAGCTTCACTTCCGAGATACCAGCAGTGGGTGAGGGCTGCGATCTTGTCTATCCAAGGCATGTTGTATGGATTTCCGCCGAATGTGACGACCACAATATTGGGCTGAATCTTGGATAGTTCGGTGATGAGTTCGTTCTGGCCATAAGAGAGGTCGTAAGACTCACGGTCACCATTTTCACAGTCCTGACGAGTGTTTTTGTTCATGCCGCCAATATAGATGATGAGGTCGGCACTCTTTGCCTTGTCGAGCGCTTCTTTCTTGTAGGCAGCCTGTTTCTCTGGGTCAAGCATGTCCACGTGGTCATAGACAGCACGGCCTGAATAGTAGCCACGAGCGGTATCAACCTTCTCGCCATAGACCTCCTGAAGTGCCTCAAGAGGAGAGATGTCGCGAAGAGACTTGAGTTCGGATGAACCGCCTCCCTTGGTGAGGGAACGTGTGGCATTTTCGCCTACTACAAGTATTCTGTTGTATTTGGAAGCATCAATAGGGAGGATGTTGTTTCGGTTCTTGAGAAGAACGATGCCTTCTTCCCCCACTTGGCGACACACCTCGTAGTGTGCCTCCGAACATTGACTGCCGATAACTTTTTGGGGGTTCATGGCTGTGCGGAAGATGGTGCGGAGAACACGGCGTACCTTCTCGTCCAGAACAGACATGGGAAGTTTGCCCTCGGTGATGAGTTTCTCGAAAGGGTTGCCCAGATAGTATTGGTCGTAGCCGAAGTTGCTCTCACGAGTTTTGCCATCCGTGTAAGTGCCCATCTCGATGTCAAGACCGCCAGTGGCTGCCTCCAGTGTGTTGGTTGTGCCTCCCCAGTCGCTGATGACTGCCCCGTCCCAGTTCCATTCCTTCTTGAGGATACCGTTGAGGAGTTCGTCGTGATGGCAGCAGTGTGTGCCCTTCCACATATTGTAAGAGCCCATGATGGTATAGACATGAGCCTCATCAACAGCACGTCGGAATGGCTCCAGGTAGATTTCTCGCAGGGCACGCTCGGACACATTGACATTGACTGCAAAGCGGTCAATCTCTTGGTCATTGAGCACGAAATGCTTCAGGCAACATGCCACCCCGTTGGCTTGAGAGGCTTTGATGTATGGAACGGCAATGGTACCAGCCAAGAAAGGGTCTTCGCCCATATACTCGAAGGCACGTCCATTCATCGGTGTACGTTGAATATTGACGCCAGGGCCGAGCATGATGTCTTTCCCACGAAAAGCAAACTCCTCGCTCACGGCATGTCCATAGGCAGAGGAGAGATCTGTGTTCCAAGTGGAAGCGAGACAGGTGAGGGAAGGGAATGCTACGATGTAGTCGTTGGTCCATTTTGCCACATTCCACGTGTTCCACTCAAGTTCCTCACGCACACCATGAGGACCATCTGCCATGTTGAGTTGGCGAATGCCAAGACGGGGTACACCAGCACTGGTGAACTTGCTTTGGGCATGTAGCATCTGGATTTTCTCATGAGTGGTCATGCGGGTGATGGCATCTTCCACACGATCCTCAATATTGGCATTGGGATCAAGATACACCTGGGCAGGCAGGCTCATGCTGGCTGCAAGGAGTGAGGCTAAGAGGATTTTCTTTTTCATAAAAAGGCTGTGCTATTAGTTATTTGTGCTATCTGCATGAAGATGGATTAAGGTTCGGGAACAAGCGACACGCTGACGGTCTGGCCTGTGTATTCTACCATTGTCCCTTTCGGATGTTCGAGGCTGAGAGGCTCTGAATGATTGCCTGTGACCCATACGATGTTGAACTTTCTATTTTCGGGCATGCCGGGGAAAGAACCTTTACGATGATGAAGGGTGACCTTCTTCTGGGCATCGTCATAATGGATGTCGATAGTAGCGTATAGGCCTTTCTCATAGTTATAGTTTATACCCTCATCTTCATAAAGTTGGAAGTCGGCGTCTTTGCCTGCATAGATGTAGAGATGAATGGTTTCTGCAGGTTTCTCATCGCTCCACTCCATGGCTGGTCCAAATGGAATGATAGAGCCTTCGGGCACAAAGACGGGGATACGCTCATAAGGAGCATCGACCGTGAGAAGCCGTTCTTCGTTGCTCCCTTCTCGTCCTATGACTTTCTGGCCTGTATATAGATTGTACCAACTTCTTCCGGCAGGAAAATAAATCTGACGGCTGCGTGCTTGATAGTGACTGACTGGACATGCCATGAGGGAAGGGCCAAACATCCACTGGTCTTTGATGTCCTTAGTGTTGGAGTCATGGCAAAAATCCATCACGAGCGCACGCATCATGGTGTAGTCGTGGAGGTGTACCCATCCTGTCATGGAATAGAGATAAGGCATGAGGTGGTATCTCAAGCGGTGATACCACACGATGCTCTCGTAGGCGGGATGGCCTTCGGGAGCAATGTTCCACGCCTCACGGAGTGGCCACTGGCCATGAGCACGATAAATGGGAATGAAGCAGCCAAACTGATTCCAGCGGGCTTGAAGTTCTCGCCATTCCTTGAGGTCTTCGTTCTCTTGTTTGGTCTGGTCATAAATCTGCTGCGCACGCACATATCGATTCTCCACACAAAAGCCTCCTTGGTCCATTCCCCAGAAAGGAAGACCCGAGAGGGAATAGTTCATGCCAGCGGTCATCTGCGCGCGCATATCTTCCCAGCGAGTTCCGATGTCTCCGCTCCAAGTGGCGGTAGAGTAGCGTTGCTCGCCAGCAAAACCGCTACGGGTGAGGAGGAACACACGTTGGTTGGGGTTTGTGGCACGCTGTCCCTTATAGATGGCGTCAGCATTGACGAGACTGTATGCGTTGAAATATTCTGTGGAAGTGCCGAGTTCTGTAGGGCCACAGAGTGCTTTGCGATACCACATAGGGGTGCAGTCACGCACGTTGGGCTCAGAAGCGTCCATCCACCAAGCATCTATGCCATAGTTGTATTTGGAATAGAGGTGGTCGTCCAACTGTTTCCAGAACATCTTGCGAGCACCCTCGGAATAAGCGTCATAGAATGATCCTACATAACCTGGACCTACCCAGTCGTGAATGTCGTCGGTCACAGCCTGGTGATACATCCAACCTTTCTGGTCGAGTTGCTGATAGTTGTTGGTGGTGCAGTAGAACTTTGGCCACACGCTGATCATGAAACGTCCGTGAAGGTCGTGCACCTTGTCGAGCATGGCTTGAGGGTCAGGGTAGCGAGTCTTCTCAAAGTTGTGGCTTCCCCAGTCATCCTCTTTCCAATAGTTCCAGTCCTGCACGATATTGTCGATAGGAATACGACGCTTGCGGAACTCGCTGAGGGTAGATGTCACTTCGTCGGCTGTCTTGTAGCGTTCTCGGCTTTGCCAGAAACCCAATGCCCATTTGGGATAGACGGGTGCTTGTCCCGTGAGCGTGCGATAGCCACTGATGACCTCGTCCATGTTGCGACCAGCAATGAAGTAGTAGTCGAGGTCTCGATTCATCTCGCTCCAGATGCTGAGTTGCCCTCGTTGCTCTTTTGTGCGAGGTTCTGCCACTCTCAGGCCAAGGTAACTGGTTGCACCGTCGGGTTGCCACTCAATGCGTATCTTCTCACGAGTGCCCTCTTGAAGAGGGATGGAGAACTTGTAGGCATTGGGATTCCATGCTGTGCGCCAACGTTCGGCCACTACCTCGCGGTCGCCGATAAAGACTTTGACATAGCCGGCATAGTAGAGGATGAACTGATAGAGGTTGTTCTCTGGTGCTTGGATATAGCCTTCATAGACCACTTTGCTCTCATTGAGGTTGATATTCTTCGGCAGGTTTCGAATGCCACCTTTGTCTGTGTTGGCAAGTGGGGATGGAACATCGTATTCGAAATAGAGGGAATCTTCCTCTCTCACCATCTGACGGCCTTGGCGGTCTGTGTAGGTGCCAGTAAGATGCCCCTCTTTCCCGTTCTTGTCATACAGGTGAAAGACCTGACCGAGCTGTCGGTAATCGTTGGGGTTGCCGAAACGGCAATAGGAGTAACTGTCCCAAAGGAGTCCATAGTTGAATGAGGAAATGACAAAGGGAACAGAGACCTTCGTGTTGTATTGGAAGAGGTCTTCATTCAAATTCTTCATGTTGAGTTCCTCAGACTGATGTTGCCCAAGTCCATAGAAGGCTTCGTCCTCAGGACTGTCAAAGGCGATGCGCCAAGTGAATCCATTGCGCTGTGCCTCGGTGGGAGCAGGAGCATTGCTGCTGCCCAATTCACGGTCGGGCACACGGAAGGGCTTAAAGAATTTGTCGTTGGTGTTTTCGCTCAAGAGTTTTTCCCCATTTCTGTCAAGAAAGGCAATTTGTCCGTTTTTCTTATTGACCACAGCAGTGACTTCCTTGGCTTTCACCTCCACCTGAGCCGGGGTCTCATTGACCGTAAACTCGGGTGTTTCTTTTTGCTCCACGATGATGAGGCTTTTCGGCTTCTTGGGCAAGGTCTTCTCGCATGTCTCCTGCACACGGATGATCTTGTCGCTGATCACCTGCAGGCGCACCACTTTGGTCACACCTTCTTTGGGGTGAATCGTAACGCTTGCACCTTCTCTCACCACATCACCCGCCCACAGGGATAGGTGGCAACACGTGAGAGTCATGATTAAATAGAAGAGTTTCATGTGATAGGCTTTGTATTTGTTGCAAAGATAGCCGTTTCCCACAGAATATGCAAGATTTTCCAATGAAAACAACATTTTATTTTCTACGTTTTTGATATTTGAGAAATATGAAGTATTTTTGTAGAAATTTTCGTGGAATACGCTATTTCTTGTGATAAAAAGATGTATTCCGTAAAGAACTGATATGTAAAAAGATTGTAGGGCTATATGCAAAAGATTATCAATATAGAAGGTGGAGTGATTCGTCATCCACAGTTTAGGATGGCAGCTCCCATCAACTTTGAGTTGAATGCAGGTGAACAGTTGGCTATTGTTGGTGATAATGGAAGTGGCAAGAGCAGATTGGTGGATGTTCTCATTGGCCGAATGGCACTCATGCCCATGCACGATGTGGAGTATGACTTTTCCCCGAGCAAGGCAAAGATGGTGAGCGATAATGTCAAGTATATCACTTTCCGTGATTCTTATGGGACTAATGAGGGCGTGTACTACTATCAGCAGAGATGGAATCAGAATGATATAGAGGAGACGCCTCTGGTGAGAGAACTCTTGGAAGAATCTGCTCGTGCGGCAGAGGAAGGACTGACCAGAAAGACCGTGTATGATAAGTTCTTGGTGCGTGAGGAAACTCCTGAACAGGAGGCTGTCCGATTGGCAGAGGAAGAGGCGGACAAGAAGGCGATGCATGCCGAACTGGAGAAGGTGCGCCAGCATCTTTATGAACTCTTTCATCTGGATCAGTTGCTCGACAAGCATGTGATTCTTCTGAGTAGTGGAGAGCTCCGTAAGTTTCAACTGACCAAGACACTTCTGACCAATCCTCGCGTGTTGATCATGGACAATCCGTTTATCGGTTTGGATGTGACCGCACGGAAGCAACTCGCAGAGTTTCTCACTTTGCTTGCTAAGGAGACACGTGTGACTGTGGTGCTGGTGCTGTCAAAGACGGATGATATACCATCGTTCATCACTCATGTGGTGCCTGTTCAGAAGATGGTTGTTGGGAAAAAAATAACCCTCCAGGAATATAGGGAGCATCAGGAGCCTGTACCTGCTCACATGCTTTCTTCCCTTCAGGAAAAAGCAATACTCGACCTTCCTTATGACACTGATTCCAAGGATGATGCAGAGCCTGGAACTCAGCAGGTGATTGATTTCAGGAAGGTGAACATCCGTTATGGTGAGCGTAGTATTCTGAAGGATCTCAGTTTCACAGTGATGAATGGTGAATATTGGGCATTGAGCGGAGAGAATGGAGCAGGTAAATCCACATTGCTCAGCATTGTGTGTGCAGATAATCCTCAAAGTTATGCCAACGACATTGTTCTCTTTGGCCATCAGAGAGGTAAGGGTGAAAGCATTTGGGACATCAAGAAACATATTGGCTATATCTCTCCAGAGATGCACCGTGCCTTCATGAGAGACATTCCTGCCATAGATATTGTGGCAAGTGGACTGAGCGACATGAATGGGCTTTACCGCAAACCCAAGCCAGAGCAGAAAGCGATTTGTTCTTTCTGGATGGAGATTTTCGGAGTAGGGCAGTATGCAGACACCACATTCCTCAAGTTGAGCAGTGGCGAACAGCGACTGGTGCTCTTGGCCCGTGCTTTTGTGAAAGACCCAGACCTCCTCATTCTCGACGAGCCTCTTCATGGGCTTGACTTGAAGAATCGTCGTCTGGTGAAAGATGTGATTGAGACCTTCTGCCGTCGCAAGAACAAGACCATGCTCATGGTCACTCACTACAAGGAGGAATATCCGAGCAATATCAATCATGAAATATTCCTGAAGAAAAACAAGTAGGGGAATGGAAGGGATCGTTAATACAATACATATATGAAGATTATATATTTCCATGGATTTGGTTCATCACATGCCAGCGGAACCGTAGAAATTCTTCGTCATATCTTGAACGAAGATGAAATCATTGCTCCAGATATTCCTGTAGATCCTGTAGAGGCTCTTCCTTATCTGAAGGAACTTTGTGAGAAAGAACAGCCAGACTTGATCATTGGCACCAGCATGGGCGGCATGTATGCTCAGCAGATGAGAGCGTTTCGTCGCATCTTGGTCAATCCTGCTTTCACCATGTCATCCATGTCGAAAGTGCTCAGAACAGGAGAATACCAGTTTTTCAGCGGGCGGTATGACCATGCGAAGACATTCCGCATCACGAAAGAAATCATTCAGCACCACAATCAGATGGAACGTCAGCAGTTTAAGAATATAACTGCTGAGGAGAAGGAGACTTGCTGGTGTTTGGTAGGTCTGCACGACAAGTCGGTGACCAATGCCGAGTCGCTCTTCAAGAAGAACTACCTGGCAGACCACATCACTCGTTTTGATGGAGAACATCAGCTCACGGATAAGGTGATCAAGAAGTCGGTCATTCCTTTGGTCAATGAAATCAGAGCACAATTCAGTAGGAGAAGAATTGCCTTGAAGGCTTAACGTGGATTTTCCCATTCGTCATCAGGAAAGCCCTGCATCCATATATATGGAAAGACAGATGCATGATTCCACTCTACAAATGTCCTCTCCCCATGCTTCTGCGAGCCTTTTGCGAGCCTTCGAGATGCCTTCGAGATGCCTTCGAGAGAGGTCTGGGATAATTCCACCACCTTTTTTCTTTTGTTGCATGTTGAAATGTTTTTCTTGGCAGAGAGTGCTTTTTTCTGTTAAAGATAATAATATGTATAAAGAAATATGTATCTTTGCACGAAATCAACATTGCTAAACTAAAATTTATAGAAAGATGAAGAACGTATTGTTTGTGATAGGCTCATTGCGCAAGCAGAGTTTCAACCGTCAGGTAAGTGAGTATGTCAGGGGTTTGCTGGAGAACAAGGCAAAAGTGACTGAACTGGACTATGCAGACCTTCCATTGGTCAATCAGGATATAGAGTTTCCAACGCCAGATGCTTTGGCACGTGTGCGCAGGGAAGTGCTTGATACAGATGCTATCTGGGTGTTCACTCCTGAGTATAATTTCAGTTATCCAGCAGCAGTGAAGAATCTCTTCGACTGGCTGTCTCGTCCTATGACTGAAGACCGTTTCAGTGCTACAGCCATTAAGGATAAGAAGGTGATTGTCACAGGTATAGGTGGCGGCAATCAAACTAAAGGTTGTCGTGAGAAACTCACTGCCCTGCTCGAATTTATTGGTGCAAAGGTGATGGAGAATCAGGTCGGATTGAGTGTGAATGTGGAGGCATGGACAAGTAATGAAGTTGTTCTCACAGATGAGCAGAAAGCCCAGCTTGAGCAACAGGTAAGAGATGCGCTTGAGATGCTTGCATAGCATCTCTCAATATCAATAGGTGATTTCTACTTGAGAAAGAGATGACGCCATTCATATGAACCATTAAAAACCGATAGAAAGATGGAACAGAAATTTTGTCAGAGTTGCGGGATGCCACTCACGAATGAGGTTCTTGGTACAAATGCCGATGGAAGCAAGAACGAGGAGTATTGTATGTATTGCTATAAAGACGGCAAGTTCCTTCAGGACTTCACGATGGATGAAATGATTGAGCATTGTGCCCAGTTTGTAGATGAGGTAAACAAGCAGATGCCAAAGCCGATGACTAAAGAAGAATACAAGCAGATGATGCAGGGATTCTTCCCGATGCTGAAGCGATGGAAGAAATCATAGGTGAATGGCCAAAAAGAATTTACGTATGAAAGAAAGATTCAGCTTCAACACAGTTGGTCTCTTCACACGAGACAACAAGGCAACAGTGGAGTTCTACACGAAAGCATTTGGTTTTACAACAGAATGGGATGGCATTCAGCCCAATGGGAAATGTTCTTAGGTGCTATGCGCATCATCCTCTTCCCACGTGAGGGTTTTGAACAGATGGTTTCTCGCCAGTTCCATTATCCAGAAGGGTTGAATGGCACAATGGAATTGGCTTTTGATGTGCCAACCTTTGCTGATGTGGATAAGGAGTACCAGAATGCGCTTCATTGTGGAGCAAAATCAGTCATGCCACCAACAACGGAGCCTTGGGGACAGCGAACCTGCTATGTGGCTGATCCAGATGGAAATCTGATTGAGATAGGGTCGTTTCATGAATAGCGCAAAGGGTCTCATCAGAAAGAGATGAAAGGCCTGCTATGACTATTATATCCATGTGAGTTCTGCGGATTCAGAAGAATGAATGTCGTTGAACTCATGTTATCTCATCTCCACAATGAAATTGATGGAGGTTGTTGTTCGATTTTGCAAGCATGTCATAGCAATGGTCGCCCGTGCAATGTCCTGTGTAGAAACGAATGTCGGGATAGTCTCGCCCCAAACAAGATGAGATTGCTTGGAGTTGTTCGTCCGATTCATAATGTTGATGAAGATGGCTGTCTAACAAGTGGAAACCGCCAATACTCATCTTGACTGGTTCTTTCACGGCCTCAAGAATATTCAGCAGACCATGATGGGCACAGCCCGTAAAGAGTACGCCATCTACTATAAATGCCAGCTCATGACAAAAGGTGTCGCTAACATAGTTGCCCACACCATCACGTGTCAGAAGGTGTTGATTGCCTAATGGTATGGCATGCTTCTGACCTATATTGGCATATACGTGGATGTTGCCTACGATCGTATTCTCATGGATGAAGATAAAGCGGTCTTTCTGTTGTGAGAAATCCGTGTTGCCAGTGATGGAATGTTGATAACGACGCACAGAGACATACTCGGCTCCTGGAATATTGGCAGAAAGAATCACCTTTGCCTTTTGGTTGATCTGCATAAATGCAGGGAGTCCACCTATATGGTCGCTATGACCATGCGAGACAAGGCAATAATCAATGTCAGCAAGGTCAATCCCCAAGACTTCCGCATTGTGGATGAAGAGGTCTGATGCTCCAGTGTCAAGCAGGTATTTGCCCGAAGGGCTCTCCATGTAGATGGAAAGTCCATGCTCGGTCTGCAATAGTGGGTTGCTGGTGCGGTGGTCGCTCAGAACAACCATTCTATTCTTATTCATACTTCCAATAGGTCTTTTACTCACATGTTCCATGCCATTTCTTCAGGTGATTCATGGTCATCCTTTCTGATAATTCTTATATCTTTGCCAAGCATCTAATGCTCCTTCCTGCTGGTGCTCCCCCATGAAGTATTCTCCTTGCCAGTTTTCTTTGAAAGGACTCCAGTTGCCACAGATCATGCCATCATGAGCAATGATAGGCTGGAAGAGTCCATTGTTGCTGTGAGCCTTGTGGCGGTATTCTGGTGAAAGCACAATGTCTCGACTCTTGTAGCTGATGAGATACTCGTCGTAGGGAGGAATCAGTGTGTATGTGTCTTTGCGGAAACCTCTTGTGCGACAATCGTCAGTGAGATAGAACGCTCTTCCTCTCCAATTCTCCATGCGGATGGAGTTCCCCAGCATTTCAATGCCTCTTCGGCAATCACTGATGTTCAATCCCGACCACCAGACGAAATCTTCCAGTGTGGCTGGTTGGCGACTCTGAAAGTACTTGCGAGTGAGCATGGTCAGGGCTTCATCTCTGTCCATCTTGGTGGCTGGCTTCACCTTATTGGCAGTGAGGGCATAAGTAGCCTTCATGGGTAGTAGGTCTCCACTGCAAATGATTCCGCACATTTCTGCCATACGAATGTGGTATGATAGCCTGTGGTCGTCCATTCTGATGCCCTTCTCTGCTAATGTCTGCACAATATCTTCTTTTGTGGCAGACCCCTTGTCGTCTGCTGCCTGAGCAATCATCTCTCTTATCTGCACCAGTTCCTCGTCAGGAATGCTGATTTTATTACTGCTCATCCAGCCTTTGGTCACACTGATAGCCTTGGGGGCACAGAGATCCAGCATCCACCAATAATCCTTGGCAGATACCAGTTGCCACGTTCCTCTCATCAGGTGCAGACGAACAATCATGCCTTCATCAAAAGCCTTCTTAAAGGCTTGGTGTGATGGTTTACGGGTGCGCATCTCCACTGCCCAACGCATCATGCGGTATTCCTGTGCCTGTATGGCGCACATGTAGCTGACCACTTCCTCTGGCGAATGAAACTGGGGACAGATCAACTGCTGATTGAGAAGTCGTAGAGAGATAGGGTTATTCATATTCATCTTATCTTTTTCAGATGATTAAAATCGCTGTTGAATCTTACAGGCTTCACAGGCACTGTGTGCACACCTATGCTCTTCTCCATCCACACCATATCATACCATCGGTTGAACTTGTAGCCGCATTGGTCAAAGCGTCCGACCGTATGAAACCCAAGGTGAGCATGAAACTGGATGCTGTTGTCAGTGACGTATGGGTCTTCATCTCTTGCACAGGAGATGCAGGCATACATGTTGAGTATTCCCATCTGCTTCAGTTCTGTCTCCAACGAGTCGTGCAACAGCCTGCCAACACCTTTGCCTGCTTCTCCCATCTTGACATAGATGGATGTCTCTACAGACCAGTCGTAGGCGGCACGTGATTTGAATGTGTTGGCATAGGCATACCCAAGGATGTGCCCTTCAGCATTCTCTGCCAACAGATATGGATATTTCTTCACGGTCTCGGCTATACGAAGCCTGAACTCCTCAACACTGGGAACATCATATTCGAAGGTGATGGCAGTGTCTTTGATGTATGGCGCATAGATACTGAGCAACTGCTCTGCATCGGCCTCTGTTGCAGGTCTTATGGATATTTTCATTCTTAAATCGTTATCTCTATTAATATTCCTTCAGGACCTGCCATGCAACTTTCGTAATAGCCATCTCCTGTTGTGCGAGGACCACTCATGCACTCATAGCCCGCAGACTTCAGTTCCTCCGTCTTGGTGTTTACTGCCTCCTTGCTGCCAAGCGCAATGGAGAAGTGGATGAATCCTGCCCGAAAAACCTCGGTCAATGGCTCTGTCATCTCCGGGCGAGCCATGATTTCGAGTCTTGCCCCACCATCAGGGAATGTCAGTATATAAGTATGTAATCCAGTTTTGGGGTTTTCATACCTTGCATTTGATGTGCATCCGAAATGCTTCACGAAGAAGTGCCTCATTTCTTCAAGGTCGATGCAGTATAGTGCTATGTGATCTATTCTCATGCTCGTTTGCTCTTTTTGTTCGGACATATCATGGGTGACCGTCATATATAACATCGCCAATCTCCATAGCCTTGCTTTAATGGTTGTTGCTATCTGCCATGTCTGTCAATGAAATGTAGCCATCGCTATGATGAGAAATGATGGTTGTCTCCGTATTTTGAATGATAAGTTCTTCCATCGGATAGCCCTTATTATAGATAATGTGTACAAAAGTAACACAAAATCATGAGACTAAAGAAGAAAGAGAGAAAAATCCCTCAAAAGTTTAGTTATCTATGATATCTGGCATGCCTTTGTTCCCGACAGTGAGTTGTAAAAACAGGTGGGTGGGTCAGCCATTATGCATGATCAACAAATCAATGCTTATAAGGGGAAAAACGCACGCATGGTTCAAGTGCCAATGAATAATTGTTCATGAGGCATCGCACCATTGTTCATGGGCACTTGAAGCATTGTTTGTTGGCACTTGCACCATTGTTCGTTGGCGCATGAAGAATGCTTCTATCATTTGACATGCCAATTAGAAGGGAAATCTCGCCATTTCATGCTTGCACTCATATATATTTCCTTGTCCCTCCTCGTTTCCTCTATGACAGGGAGAAGGAGAGGGTCTTATAGAAAAGAGGCGAGTCGTGATGACCCGCCTCTCTGTATGGATGATGAAATGTGTGTTCGATCAGTTGGCTGCCTCAAACTCCTTGAGGAAACGAACATCGTTTTCGGAGAAGAGACGAAGGTCTTTGACTTGGTACTTGAGATTGGCAATACGTTCAATACCCATACCGAAGGCATAGCCTTTGTATTTGGTTGAGTCAATTCCGTTGGCCTCGAGCACATTGGGGTGCACCATGCCACAACCGAGAATCTCCAGCCAGCCTGAACCTTTGCACAGGCTACAACCCTTGCCTTTGCAGAGGGTGCAGCTCACGTCCATTTCGGCACTGGGCTCTGTGAATGGGAAGTAGGATGGACGCAGGCGAATCTGTGTGTCCTCGCCAAACATCTCCTTGGAAAAGAGGAGAAGCACCTGCTTGAGGTCAGTGAAGGATACTTTCTCATCTACGTAGAGACCTTCTACCTGATGGAAGAAGCAGTGAGCACGGGCAGAGATGGCCTCATTGCGATAGACACGTCCAGGGCAGAGCACACGGATGGGTGGTTGCTGCTTCTCCATCACACGTGCCTGAACGGAACTGGTGTGAGTGCGGAGAATGATGTCTGGATGTGCCTCGACGAAGAAGGTGTCTTGCATGTCGCGGGCAGGGTGGTCTTCTGCAAAATTCATGGAAGAGAACACGTGCCAGTCGTCTTCCACTTCTGGACCTTCGGCCAAAGCAAAGCCAAGGCGAGAGAAGATGTCGATAATCTCGTTCTTGACCAGTGTGAGAGGGTGGCGTGTGCCAAGACCTATAGGGTAGGCTGTGCGTGTGATGTCGAGATGATTGACCTCTGTGTCCTGTACGGCAAAGTTGTCACGAAGCGAGTTGATCTTTTCCTGCGCCTTGTTCTTGAGTTCATTGATTTTGACACCAATTTCTTTTTTCTGCTCTGCCGGCACATTGCGGAAATCTGCCATGAGTGCTGTGATGCACCCTTTTTTGCTCAGATATTTGATGCGAAGTTGCTCAATCTCTTCTGCCGAATTGGCTTGAAGATTCTCCACTTCTTCGAGTAAACCTTGAATTTTGTCTAACATACAATCCTTATTTTGTTTTGTTTCTTGAAAAACACTGCAAAGATAAGCAAAATAAATGGTTTTTTCATTACCTTTGCATAGTTTTAAGAGAGAATATGAAAAAAGTTATTGTTCTATCAGTTGCGATGCTGTGTTTGTTGTCATGTAACGATAACAAGATGAAGAATGTGTATGAACCAGAAGATGAGGTTCTGGAGGATTCATTGGAAACGTTTGAGGAGGACACTCTCCAGTTGTTTGAGGAGGATGAGCCTCCTGTGGCGGTGGATGAGTTGTTTGATGACTTTTTCTTTAATTTTATGGATGATCCGAGGTTTCAGACTCAGCGAATCGGATACCCATTGAGGTATAAGGTGGGAGGGGACATTGAGACGCTCTCCAAGAAGGACTGGGATGAACACAATCACTTTGAAGGTCTGGAGGTGCTCTCAGTGATTTATGAGAGAGAACAGGACTACCAACTCTCCAAGGACACATCCATGCAGCATGTGGGGGTGGAGTATGTGAAACTGAAGCGTGATGAGGTGGAGAAGTTTTTCTTCAACCGTGTGGAGGGCAAATGGATGCTCACGGAGATTGAAAAGAAGAAGCGGGGCAATATGCCCAATGGCAGTTTCATTAATTTCTACGCTAAGTTTATCTCTGACAGCATCTATCAGCGTGGGGCGTTGGCAGAGCCTGTGAAGGTGATTCTCACCTCTAATGATGGTGAGGAAGAGCCAGAGGAGGATCGTTTGAACGCTGATGAATGGTTTGAGATGCGCCAGAGTCTCCCTTTGCCTACGGATGAGTTGATCAATGTGGACTACGGACAGGCTTGTATCAGTCAGCATAAGAAGACGTTGCTCTTGCAGGGTATCGGCAATGGTATGCAGATTAAGTTTAAGTTTGTGAGAGACGAGGATGATTGGAAACTGAATGAAATAGAGTATTGATGAAAGTATATTCGGATTATAGTTTGTTGGACCACAATACTTTTGGCATGAATGTGAAGGCTAAGAAGTATGTGGAATATGAGCATGTAGAGGAACTGAAGAGGTTGCTTCCCACATTGGAGGGAAAGGTGCTTCATATCGGCGGTGGAAGCAACTTGCTCTTTAAGGGTGACTTTGACGGTACTGTCTTGCATAGTGGCATCAAGGGTATCTGTGTGAAGTCTCAAGATGAAAAGCATGTGCTGGTGAGTGTGGGTTCTGGTGAGGTGTGGGATGACTTTGTGGCATGGACAGTGAACCAAGGATTTGGTGGTGTGGAGAATCTCTCTCTCATTCCTGGTGAGGTGGGGGCAAGTGCTGTGCAGAATATAGGTGCGTATGGTGTGGAGGCTAAGGATGTGATTGTGGAGGTGAAGGCGGTGGACTTGCAAAGTGGAGAGGAGCGTGTGTTTCAGAATGCTGAATGTGATTATGCTTATCGTCAGAGCATCTTCAAGAAAGAACTGAAGGGGAAATATGCTATCACAGAGGTGACTTTCTGCTTAGCGAAACAACCTGCGTTGAAGTTGGAATATGGAAATATAACTTCTGTGTTGGAGGGCAAGACTGAACTGACGGTGGCTGATGTGCGTGGAGCAATCATAGACATACGCAACGCTAAGTTGCCCGACCCTAAGGTGCAGGGGAATGCAGGCAGTTTCTTCATGAATCCAGTGGTGAGCCGCGAGAAATTCCTCTCTCTTCAGAAGGATTACCCTAATATGCCATTCTATGAAGTGGAGGACGGGGTGAAGATTCCTGCGGGATGGATGATTGACCAGTGTGGTTGGAAGGGCAGGGCATTGGGGCGGGCTGCTGTCCATGACAAGCAAGCCTTGGTGCTTGTGAATCTGGGAGGGGCTTCGTCTGACGAGATTCTGACGCTGTGTGATACCGTCTGTCGGGATGTGAAGGAGAGGTTTGGTGTGGAGATTCATCCAGAGGTGAACTTTATTTAGTTTGCATGGAAGTGATATATAGGTAAAAAGATTTGTATTGGCAATGAAACTGAAAATTCTTGGTAGTGGCACTTCAACAGGTGTTCCTCAGATAGGATGCACATGTGAGGTGTGTACTTCGGAAGATTCCAAAGATAAGAGATTGAGGTGTTCAAGCTTGTTGGACGTGAGAGACAAGCGCATCTTGTTTGATTGTGGCCCTGATTTCCGTGCTCAGATGTTGGGTGTGGATTTCAAGCCTCTGGATGCTGTGCTGATCACGCATGAACATTATGATCATGTGGGTGGATTGGATGACTTGCGTCCCTTCAGTGTGTTTGGTGATGTGAATGTGTATGCGGAGAGGTTTTGTGGAGATCATCTGATGAAGCGCATACCTTATTGCTTCACTCCAAAGGAGAAGCGTTATCCGGGTGTGCCAGCCATCAATCTGCTGGAGATTGAGCCTCATGTGCCTTTTAAAGTAGGGGATGTGGAGATTATGCCAGTCCGTGTGATGCATGGCAGATTGCCTGTTGTAGGTTTCCGCATTGAGAATTTTGCTTATATCACTGATATGAAGACCATCCCAGAGGAGGATGTGGAGTATCTGAGAGGTGTGGAGTATATGGTGATAAATGGTCTTAGACATGAGGAGCATCCCAGTCATCAGACGATTGACCATGCCATCAGTTTTGCTGAAAGCCTTGGAGTGAAGGAGATATGGTTGATTCACATGGGGCATCATATAAAACCTCATGCTCAAGAGGAAAAGAATCTACCAGAGTGGGTACATTTGGCGTATGATGGAGAAGAGATTGCTTTTGAGTAGAGTAGAGGTGGATGACGGTAATCGTCTCAGTGTAGGAATATCTGAAGAAAGGCAATAGGGAGGCAACCAATCAGTTTGCCTCCCTATTGCCTTTCTCTTTTGTTGTCTTTTGATTATTTGTTTTATTTCAATCCTGGCCATGTGCCACGGATATTCTTGCATTGTGTATATAGTGAAGGACAGTTGAAGACCTTGCAGTAAGAATCTGTAGAGGTCTGCACAATCTCCACGGTGCGTTGTTCGGTGTCCCAGCCTTTGCCCATCACATAGATATACATGACACGACCATCATAGAGTTGCATGTCCTGGTGCTTGTTTGCACTCGCCTTCATGTTGATAGTGTAGGGGTGGGTTGGTGTGTAGCCATTTTGAGGGGTGGCACCTTTGAGTACGGCAGCGGGGAGATAACGCTGATGGTAGGAGTCAGCCCCTGCTTCAGGAAGAGGCATCTTTTCCTTGAGTATGGACACTACAGAATTGACATTGCTTGGATAGCAGATGAGTTGGATGCATTGGAGACCTTCTTCACGGTTGCGACCATATATTTCCATGGCCATTGTCATCATGGCTGCTGTTCCATGAGGAGTTTGTCCGAGGAAATTCTCATACACGTTCTTGAACTCTTCGTAGTTGGAAGGCACGTGGGTGAAGGTGACTTCACCTGTAGCATTGGCATGGTAGGATTTCATATTGAGCGTGCCACGCATGGTGTATGTGTGACCTTCGTAGGTATAGGTGTTTTTCTTGCCCTTGGGAGTAATGGCATTGGTGATTTCTTGACCGCTATTCTGCATTACATTTCTCAGGATATTGTTCAACTGAGCATTGGCAGTAAAACTGATGCTTGTGAGCAGTGCTGTTGCCACAAACAGGCGTGTGGATGTTGTTTTCATATAGATTGTGATATTTGATTTGATAGATTTCGGAATTATGGTAGATGTTGCAAATATATAAATAAATATGATGGAGCAAGTAATCAAGGGCAAGATTTTTTGATGTTGATGCCATAAAAATAGAAGAAAAGACAACCGACATCGTCGATTGCCTTTTCTATATATCAATATTGTAGGAGGCTTAGAGTGCCATACCCTGCAAGAATGAGATGAGCACACCAGCAGCAACTGCCGAGCCTATCACACCAGAAACGTTAGATGACATGCAGTAGTTGAGCACGTGGTTCTTTGAATCATACTTGGTGGAAATCTCATTACATACACGAGATGCCATAGGCACAGCTGAGAGACCTGTTGCTCCAATCAGTGGGTTGATCTTCTTCTTAGAGAAGAGATTGACAATCTTCACCATGCAGATACCAGAAGCGATGGAGAGACCAAATGCGAAGAAACCACCGATGATGATACCGATTGTGGTCCAGTTGAGGAATGCCTGAACTGTCATGGTTGCACCTACACAGAGTCCAAGGAATACTGTGGCTGTGTTCATGATAGAGTTGGAGATGGTGTCGAACAGACGGCTTGTGTCTGCACCAATCTCCTTGAGCAAGTTACCGAACATCAACATGCCAATCAATGATACTGCTGATGGTACGAGAAGTGCCACGATGGTAGTAACAGCAATTGGGAAGATAATCTTGATGAGTTTCTCGTTCTTTATTTTATTGCTGGAAGGGAAGAGCTTGTCCTGTTCCTTCATGTTGATCTTGAGTTCTTTCTCAGAGCAAAGAAGTTTTACTACGAGTGGAATGATCACAGGCACAAGAGCCATGTAGGAGTAAGCAGCAATAGCGATAGGAGCAAGGAGGTGTGGAGCAAGCTTGATGGTTGTGTAGATAGCAGTAGGACCATCTGCACCACCAATGATACCAAGGGCTGCAGCCTCTTTGATGTTGAATGCGCCTGAACCAATGGCGATGAGCACCACGGAGAAAATACCGAGCTGAGCAGCAGCACCAAAGATGGAAAGACGAAGGTTGCGAAGCATCGGACCGAAGTCTGTCAATGCACCCACTCCCATGAAGATGATAGGTGGGAGGAAGCCTGTCTTGATGAGCATGTAGTAGAGGAAGTTCATCAAACCAAGATCGTGAGCAATCTGTGGAAGAGACATCTCCCAGATGTTTTCAGCCAATACATTGCCAGCGGCATCTACGATACGGCCAGCCTCATCTGCTTGATAAACACCCATCTCGCCACCAGGGAAGTTGGCAATGAGCACACCAAATGCAATTGGGATGAGCAAGAGTGGCTCGAAGTGTTTCTTGATGCCAAGGTAGAGCAATACGAAGGCGAGGAGGTACATAATCAGATATGTACCATTTGCCTCGATGATATTGCTGAACGCAGTCATCTCATACACATTATTTATTATTTGTTCCATTTATTCTTTTCTAAAATTAAGCGAAGTGATTAAGCCATTTTCATGATTGGATCATCTTCCTCAACTGAGTCACCAGAGTTTACGAGGATAGCAGTGATAGTACCTGCCTTGTCAGCACGGATAGCATTGAAGGTCTTCATGGCCTCAATGTAGCCGAGGGTGTCACCAGCCTGTACGGTGTCGCCCACCTTCTTGGCTGTCTCAGAGTTGTCCTTCACGAGGTAGAACTTACCCTCAAGTGGAGCGAGGATATCCTCGCCTTCACCTACGGGAGCTGCTGAGGCTGCACCTGCGCTTGCTGCTGGAACTGCATCGCCATAAGCAATCTCTACCTTGTAGTTCACACCGTTTACTTGTACGGTTACGCTCTTTGGACCTTCACCACCTGCTGCTGGAGCATTCTTGGCTGCCTTGCGCTTAGCGAGGTCTTCCTCAAAGTCTGCTTTTGCCTTACCGCTCTTGTATGCACGATACTGCTCTGGGTGCATGGAGAGTTCGAAGAGTTCTTCGTCGTCTTGACCAAGATCCCATCCATTCTCCTTCATTTCCTTGCGGAACTCATCGAGTTTGTCTGGGTAGTAAGACTGAGGGTCCTGAGTCTCGAATTCACGTCCCTGCTCCTTTGCCATAGCCACCAGTTCTGGTGCTACTTCGCCAGGAAGCTGACCGCTCTTGCCAAGAATCATGTCCCAAATGTTGTCGGCAATCATTGACCAGCGTGCTTTGCCCTTCTCCATCTGCATCACGTTCATGAGTGCAAGATTCTTCACATACTGTGAGAATGGAGTCACGAGACATGGGTAACCTACCTTAGGCCATACGTAAGCCACTTCATCAAAGAGTTTCACGAGCAACTGGTCAGTTGTGAGCTCTGGCTGGTTGTTCTTCACCTTCCACTTGTTGAGCGACTTGAGGTTGTCTTCGAGGTCAGTCATGAGTGAACCCATCATACCACCAGGAAGACCTGGCTTAACAAGCAGGGAATTGTTGAGGTGGTTGAGTGCAGGGATATAGTAGCCAAGGAAGTCGTCGCACATTTCCTGTACCTGGGTACGAACCTCCATGTATGCTTCCATGTTGATTTCCTTCACCTTGAAACCAGCATCCTTCAACATCTCCTGAACAGCAATGATGTCTGCATGACCTGTACCCCAAGAGAGTGGAGAAACGGCTGTGTCAATGTAGTCACAACCAGCCTTAGCCACTTCGAGAATAGATGCCACACAGAAGCCAGGACCAGCGTGAGAGTGATATTGAATCACGATGTCCGGGTTGATCTTCTTGATGCCCTCGACAATCTTGCCAAGTGACACAGGACGACCGATACCTGCCATATCCTTCAAGCAGATTTCGTCAGCACCAGCCTCGATAAAAGTCTTGGCGAGGTTCACGTAGTATTCTACTGTGTGGATAGGAGAGTGGGTGATGCAAAGAGACGCCTGAGCAATCATGCCTGCTTCCTTTGCGTATTGAATAGAAGGAATAACGTTTCGTGGGTCGTTGAGTCCACAGAAGATACGGGTGATGTCTGTGCCTTGAGCCTTCTTGACCTTGTAGAAGAGTTTGCGCACGTCCTTGGGGCATGGGCTCATGCGAAGACCATTCAGTGCACGGTCAAGCATGTGAGTCTGGATGCCTGCCTCATGGAAAGGCTTTGTCCAGTCACGAACAGACTTGTTAGGATTTTCTCCATAGAGGAGATTTACCTGCTCGAAACCACCACCGTTTGTTTCAACACGGTCAAAACATCCCATCTTGATGATTGCAGGAGCAACTTTTACGAGCTGGTCCACACGAGGCTGATACTTACCAGCACTCTGCCACATGTCACGGAAGACCAGCGAGAACTTTACTTCTTTCATATACTTTTAATGCTTTAGTTTTTTGTTTACAGTTTGGTGATTTTGTTGGCACGACCTTTGCCGCCTGTAATCTGGCTGACAGTAGCATCGATGATTGCCTTTGTTGTTGCGTCGATGGCGGCAACTGCATTAGCGGCCTTAGAGCCTTTGTTCGCTACTGCCTCTTCTGGTGCCCACTTATTGACAGCCCAAATGAGAAGTTTACCGAGATAGATCACGATGAGCAGAACGAGGAACACGGTGATCATACCGACTACAAGGAGCTGGAGCGCTCCAGTAATGTCATTAGTAATCATATTAAATTATTATTGTTTTTGAATCTTTCTACATTAAAATTGATGCAAAGATAACCATTTTTTTTCACATTTGCATGAAATAGTCTGTCCTTTTTTTGTTAAACATCTTTTTTTCCCTACTTTTGTAACGGAATTCTAACTAACTAATTTATGGAACAAGTTTTTGCATACATTATCGGCCTTGGTGCGGCCGTGATGATGCCTGTTATCTTTACTATTCTTGGGGTGTGTATAGGCATCAAATTTACCAAATCCTTGAAGAGCGGTTTGCTTGTTGGTGTGGGATTTGTGGGTCTTGGTGTCATCACAGGTCTGCTCACATCAAGTCTTGGGCCTGTATTGGCAAGAGTGGTGGAAATCTATGATTGGAAACTTAATGTTTTTGACATGGGTTGGCCTGCTGCTGCTTCGGTGGCCTATAACACGACAGTGGGTGCTTTCATCATTCCTGTGTGCTTAGGTGTAAACCTCGTGTTGCTTCTGATGAAATGTACCCGTACCGTGAATATCGACCTATGGAACTACTGGCACTTTGCCTTTATTGGTGCTGTGGTCTATTTTCTGACAGATTCTATTGCATGGGGCTTTTTCGCTGCCATTATATGCTCTGTCATCACTCTGGTGTTGGCAGATATGACAGCCAAGAGGTTCCAGTCTTTCTACCCTGGATTGGAGGGCATTTCCATTCCTCAGCCTTTTTGTCAAGGATTCACCCCTTTTGCTGTAGTGATTAGCAAGGCGCTTGACCTCATTCCTGGCTTCAATAAGCTGAATATAGACGCAGAGGGCATGAAGAAAAAATTTGGGCTGTTTGGTGAACCTCTTTTCCTTGGTGTGATGATCGGCATGCTCATTGCATGTCTCTCATATAGAAGTTGGGACGAAATGGTGGATGGCATTCCGACTATTCTCGGATTGGGCATCAAGATGGGTGCTGTGATGGAACTGATACCTCGCATTACAGGTCTCTTTATCGAGGGATTGAAGCCTATCAGTGAAGCGACACGGGAACTCATCACGAGAAAGTTTAAAGGAAAGAAAGAGTTCTATATAGGAATGTCTCCTGCACTTGTAATAGGACATCCTACAACATTGATAGTGAGTCTTTTATTAATTCCTGTTGCACTTATACTGGCAGTGATTCTTCCTGGCAACCAATTCCTTCCGTTGGCTTCTCTTGCAGGCATGTTTTATGTGTTTGTGATGGTATTGCCCTACACGAAGGGAAATGTGGTTAAGTCCTTTATAGTTGGTTTGGTCGTCGTGGCCATAGGTCTTTACTTTGTTACTCTCATGAGTGACAACTTCACCTCGGCTGCTGCTGTGGTGAGTGCGGCTCATCCAGATGATGCTTCCGTGAAAGTGCCAGAAGGGTTCAAGGCAGGCTCGCTCGACTTCGCTTCTTCGCCCATCGCTTTTGCTATCTATGCGTGCATGCGTTACCTTTCTTATATAGGAGCAGGTATCCTCACCTTGCTCACGATTGCTATGGTGGTGTGGAATCGCATCCTCATCAACAGGCAAGAGGTTTCAGCAGAAAAGGAAGAATCAGGTCAGATCAATTGATGATGGGAAAAGGGAATCTTGTTGAGTGGAGAAAAGAATCAAGAGAAGACTAACAAAATTATATAATCACAAACTAACAACTAACTACACAATGAAAAAACTATTTTTACTTGCTACATTGACTTTTGCTTTGTCGGCCTCAGCACAGGTGAAGGTCTGTTTTCAGACCGCCTGTCATCCAGATGATGTGAAACACTACGATACTCAAACACTGCGTGATCGTTTTGTGATGCAACAGGTGATGGTGGCGGATGAGATCAATTTGACATATTCATACTATGATCGTTTCATCTTTGGTGGGGCAATGCCTGTCACGAAAGACTTGAAGTTGGAGGCTTTCCCAGAACTTCGTGCTCCTTATTTTCTCCACAATCGTGAGATTGGCATCATCAATACTGCAGGTGATGGTGTTGTGATTGTAGATGGAGTGGAATATCCTCTTGGAGAGAAGGAGGCACTCTATATCGGTAGAGGGAATCTCGGCAAGGACAAGAACGGCAAGGGCATCGAGTCTAACCAGGAAGTGATTTTCCGATCAAAGGATTCGCAGAAGCCAGCAAAGTTCTATATCAACTCTGCCGTAGCGCATCAGCATTATAAGACTCAGTGGGTGACACTGGATGGACGCAAGAATGGAAAGATTCAGTCACTCAAAGCCACTGTGGCGAGCAACCTTGGCTCTTTGGAGGAGTCCAATCGTCGTACTATCTATCAACTCATTGTCAATACATCCCTTGAGGAAGGGCCTTGTCAGTTGCAGATGGGTTTGACTCAGTTGGAGCCTGGCTCAGTGTGGAACACAATGCCTCCCCACATTCATGGGCGCCGTGTGGAGGCTTACTACTATTTTAATCTTCCAGAGACACAGACCATTTGCCACGTGATGGGACAGCCTCAAGAGAGCCGTGTGGTTTGGCTTCACAACGAACAGGCAATCATGTCTCCAGAGTGGTCAATCCATGCCGCTTCTGCCACTTATTACTATACCTTTATCTGGGGTATGGCGGGAGAGAACCTTGACTATAATGATAAGGATGTGATTAAGGTGAGTGATCTTCGATAGAATAGAAGCCTTGTCATCTTCTGCACATCATTCGTGGAACATACATTCATACAGGTTGTTTCTCACGAATGATGGCAGAACTCTATTTTCTCTCTTAAAAAATACGGGGATTTATTTTGCGCATTACATGCTTTTCACTACCTTTGCCACCAACAATTAAAGCAACAAAATTATGATAGTATATCCTAATGCGAAGATTAACATAGGCCTGAACGTGGTGGAGAAGCGCCCTGATGGCTATCATAACTTGGAGACCGTCTTTTATCCCATTGGTCTTCAGGACATATTGGAAATACAGGAACTCGACAATGATATTCCTGAAAGTGGCTACCGACTGAAGGTGACTGGCTCTGTACTGGGCGGTTCACCCGACGACAACCTTGTGGTTCGTGCTTTCAAACTCCTCAAGCAGAAGCATGACCTCCCCCCTGTGAGCATTGGTCTCTATAAGCATATCCCCACAGGTGCAGGTCTTGGGGGAGGCTCATCTGATGCAGCCTTTACCATGAAGACCCTCAATGAACGCTTCAAACTGGGTCTGACCACAGAACAGATGGAGGAGTATTGTGCGCAATTGGGTGCTGACTGTCCCTTCTTTGTTCAGAACAAGCCCGTGTTTGCCACAGGTATTGGCAATATCTTCCATCCTATCAGCCTTGATTTGAAGTATAAGCAGTTGGTTCTTGTCAAGCCCGACGTGTTTGTCTCTACCAAGGATGCCTATGCCAAGGTCAAGGTGGCTCGTCCAGAGAAACAGCTTCCCGAGCTTCTTGCCCAACCTATAGAGACTTGGAAGGACAATGTGGTCAATGACTTTGAGTCAAGTGTGTTTCCCAAATATCCAGAGATTGCAGCCATCAAGGATAAGATGTATGACCTCGGTGCTCTCTATGCCAGCATGTCAGGTAGTGGATCCAGTGTCTTTGGCATCTTCGATGATCCTGTGGAGAATGTTGATGCGGAGTTCAGTGGCATGTTTTGCCGACAGAGGGAACTTTAAGAGATTTTCTTATGGATAAAAGAAGTAATGTGAATCCAAAAATGGATTCACATTTTTTTTATTATAATTCATGCTCTATTCTCTTGATCTTTGCATGCTCTGGAAGAATGGTGAAGCAATTCTTTCATGTTTTGTCGCTGAGCGATTCTTTCACGAAAGAGAAAGATGTACCGCCAGTTTCTCATGATCGGTATATCTTGTTTATAAGGGAAAAAACGCATGCATGGTTCGTTGGTCATCGCACCATTGTTCATTGGTGCTTGAAGCATTGTTCGTTGGCACTTGAAACATTGTTCGTTAGAGCATGAAGAATGCTTTAATCATGTGACATGTCAAAAGGATATGGAAACCTACTGTTCTGTTCTCGTGCACGCCCGCTTTTATTCACCCCTCCCTAATCA
>JAAYDO010000167.1 GCA_012729225.1 Bacteroidales bacterium
ACCCATGCCCTTTACCGAACGAACCACCGTTTCGAGCAATTCGGGTGCTTCAAAGCATCTGAAATCGTCCATAGTCTCTATGTGAAGATACCGAAGATATTGCGCAAGTTTTAAGCAGACTTCAGATTTAAGAATTCGGCCGCTTTTCTGGTTATTATTCAGGATATTCGCCGCAAAAGGAATAGGCCCGCCCGCCTCAAGTATATGGTTTACGAGTCCTGTCACAGTATCGTTTGGTGACAGCTTATCATTTGCCAAGTAGTGTTCAGCATAACGGTTCACAACCGGAACGGTAGTACTAAAATATTTAGCTCTAAGCGAATACACGCAGTCGATAATACAAACAGAGAGTGAACGATACTCATATGTTATCTGATCATCGAATTCCAATTCTCGTCTGCAATAGTCAATGAACTGTTCTGTGTACTTAAACATTTTTCAGCTGTCCTTCTTTGTACCGTATTCTGCCGGTACTTCAGCCACCATCTGCATCGGTGTTGGATTCAAATCATAGACGGTCGCAGGCTTGTCCTTCTTTGAGAAACTGGAATCTCCGATTCCGAAGAATCTCTCAAAGAATGCTTTCAGCTTATCTATGATGGTCTGTTTCTTTGCAGCCCTGTTGCCGCCCCCGAAACGAGAGACCGGCGGCATAAGTTTATCGATATCCGTACCGGTGGTCTTGACCTCACCGTTACGGAAGGAATCCTCCAGGAAACGCCTGGTCTCGGCTTCGTTCAATCGTTCTTCTGTGATGATCTGCATGAGCTGCTTTTCACGCTCTTCAGAAACATAGGAGCGCCATTCAACCAGAACATCATCCACATCATTGATACCGGCAATAAAGGTCTCGATCAAGGCCTTCTTGCTACGAAGCTCCGGAGATGCATCCACGGCCTTGCGGATCGTAATCAGCACTTCCTTGTCCTGGCAATGACTGTCATGGTACTTCTTCACCAGCAGGAGAATATAGTCGATATTGATCTCAATCTGACGGATCAGTTCAACCTCAAAGATCACGTCATCGGTGATGTCTTCTTTTTCACCTTCCGGCTTGCGGTTTCTCCATTCGTCACGGAGATCCTGATAGCGGCCAAGATAATCCTGAAGATCACGTTCAGAGATCAGCTCTTTGCCTGCAAAATCATCGAAGGAAGAGAGCAGATTTCTCATGCGGAGGATCGCTCCGAACAGAGCAATAAAGTCTTTCTGATTCTGTTCTCCGATAATCTGTGGCTGTGACAGTGGGAACCTGGCCTCAAGATCATTCATGAGATCCACATAACCGGGATGATGTTTGTCATCCGGACCGATATAACCGTAGTAGTAATCCTTGAAAGTCTGCATCAGGACGATACCTGACGCGTTCTTGTCCCCAAAGAGGGATATGGCATCGTCAACCCGCTTCTGAAGGTTTCTGAAGCAGACGATGTTTCCGAAGGTCTTGATGCTGTTCAGAATACGGTTCGTGCGGCTGAAGGCCTGGATCAGTCCGTGCATCTTCAGGTTCTTGTCTACCCAGAGCGTATTCAGCGTAGTGGCATCGAAGCCTGTCAGGAACATATTGACTACGATCAGAATATCCAGTTCCTTATTCTTCATGCGAAGGGAGACATCTTTGTAGTAGTTCTGGAACTTGTCTCCGTCCGTAGAGTAGTTTGTATGGAACATCTGGTTATAATCCCTGATTGCGGCCTCAAGGAAGTCGCGGGACGGCTGGTCCAGTGCGGAGGTATCCTCTGAATTCTCTTCGTCCAGGATTCCGTCAGATTCTTCCTCATTGGCACCGTAACTGTATATTGTAGCGATTCTCAGTGCCTTGGTCGGATCAGCGGCCATCTGCTTCTTGAATTCCTGATAATACAACTTGGCCATCTGTACCGAGGAAACGCAGAAGATGGAGTTAAAGCCGCTGACACGCTGCTTTTGCTTGATTTCTTCCACAGTGCCTCTGTCAGCGGAAGCCACGTCAGCGATATTGGTTAATACGCTGAACATATAGGTTTTATCCCCACGATAGGTCTTCTGGTCGAAATGATCCAGAATATACTTGGTGATCAGCCGGACTCTTTCCGGAGCCATAAAGGCCTTCTCGCGGTCAATATCCCAGACATCTTTATCATCGATATCTGGGTCGGTATCCATGGTTTTGATATAGTCCACTCGGAACGGAAGGACGTTCTTATCATTGATTGCATCCACGATTGTGTAGGTGTGGAGCTGATCTCCGAAGGTCTGTTCCGTTGTGAAGAACTGCGGATTCCTGACTGCTCCGGCATTGGCCGCAAAGATGGGTGTGCCGGTAAAGCCAAACAGATGATATTTCTTAAAGCTCTTGACGATGGCCGCGTGCATATCACCAAACTGGCTGCGGTGGCATTCATCAAAGATGATGACTACATGCTTCTGATAGACATCATGAACAGGGTTCTTCTTGATGAATGTCGAGAGTTTCTGGATCGTTGTGATGATGATATGGGCATTCGGATCTTCCAGCTGTCTCTTCAGGATTGCTGTAGAAGTATTGCTGTTAGCAGCGCCTTTTTCAAAGCGGTCGTATTCCTTCATGGTCTGATAGTCCAGATCCTTACGGTCTACGACAAACAGCACCTTGTCGATATAGGGAAGATTGGATGCCAGTCTTGCGGCCTTAAAAGAAGTCAGCGTCTTACCGGATCCTGTTGTATGCCAGATATAGCCGCCACCAGCTACACTGCCGTATTTTTTGTAGTTGGTGGCGATTTCGATACGGTTCAGAATACGCTCTGTAGCCGTGATCTGATACGGCCTCATGACCATCAGTATATTCTCGGAAGTGAAGATGCAGTACTTGGTCAGCACATTCAGAATAGTATGACGAGCAAAGAACGTTCTGGTGAAATCAATCAGGTCAGGAATCACGATATTGTTCGCATCGGCCCAGTAAGAGGTAAACTCAAAGCTGTTGGATGTCTTTTCCTTTTTTCCGGCTCCCGACTTGTGATCTTTGATAGCATTGAACCTTGTACTGTTGGAGTAGTACTTGGTATTTGTGCCGTTGCTGATCACGAAGATCTGGACGTACTCAAACAGCCCGCATCCGGCCCAGAAGGAATCCCTCTGGTAGCGGTTGATCTGATTGAAAGCCTCACGGATCGCAACGCCGCGCCGCTTCAGCTCAATATGGACCAGCGGCAGGCCGTTGACCAGCACCGTCACATCATAACGGTTATCGTGCCTGGCTCCCTGATCCTGTCCGATCACATACTGATTGATCACCTGAAGAAAATTGTTGTGAACATTCTTCTTATCGATCAGCGTGATGTTCTTGCTGGTTCCATCGTCGCGCTTCAGGACCTGAACATAGTCCTCCTGGATCTTGCGGGTCTTCTCTACGATATGCTCATTTGGATTAGCCACGTTGTTAGCAAGAAAACGGCTCCATTCGTTATCGGAGAACTGATAGTTGTTCAGCTTTTCCAGCTGCCTGCGAAGGTTCAGCAGAAGCTCCGGCTCAGTATGGATCTGAAGGTATTCATAGCCTTGCTCCGTGAGCATCCGAATAAATTCCTTCTCCAGTTCGGCCTCGCTCTGATAGCTGTCGGAACGGGCCTTAACCGGCTCATATTCCGTGACAACTGTGTTTTCCGTTGTCTGGGCGACAATATTGAAATACGGCATTTATACTACCCCCGACACTTCTATTGGAGAATCATTCTGTACGAACATTACTGCCGTTCTCGTAGTCGGAATTACGTCATCAACTTTTTTCTTATTTTTTGAGATAACAAGTGATGATGCAACATCGCTATTCAAAGGAAACAGCAATACAATGTTGAACCATTGCTGTGGCGAGTCTTCATAGTAGAAGAAATTGTCATTTGAATCTTGGAATATCTCTTTGTAATACTCCGGATAACAATGCTCGGTCGGAGTTTCCTCTTGCATTTCTGTAAATTTCGCTAAAAAGCTGGTTCCTCCTTCTGATTTTGGGGCGCGTAGTATCATCCACCCCCCACCTTCAGATATAGCCCTAATTCGTTCATTATTTGTTTTTCTGCCCAGCTTGAGCATCCAAACATGCCCCTCTCGCTGAAGAACTGACCGATGTTCATCAATAAAGAGATGTTTTTTATAGTTGTTATATCTGAAAAGTAACATTTCAGTATTACTGTCTATAATCATATTGCCACCTCTTTTTCCACAAACGAAAGCAGTTTGTCGCGATAATATTCGTATTGCATCTGACGGGCTTCTATTTCTGCAGGTAGACCATCAATGATGCTATGGCACAACCTATCAAAACGGTCGATTAATTCTACTGTTTTTCGTTGAATTTCTATTGCAGGAACAGGGATTGTCATAGTATGCAAAATGCTCCCTTTTATTCCCTTTACTGTTCCACCTGTTGCAGCTTTTTCTAGTTTTGCTTGAAATTCCTTACCTAGAAGGATGTACTTCAAAAAAGTCGCATCTAATAATTCGCTGTTTTTAGGACGATACTTAATTACTCTTTGAGCAAGAGCAATATCTTCTCTATCGACTTGAGCAACATACCCACAAGGAGCTTCCGTAGTAATAAGAACATCTCCTAATTTAGGAAAACCTCGATGCATAACTTCTTCATATGTTTCAACGGGGATATACTCCTTTGATTTCTCATAATCAATATAGCCTTGTCTTATATTTTTAGCTGTGACAAGGAAAACTCCCGCATCTGATTTCTTTGGTGTTTTGCCACGATAATCTACAATGTCGCACAATTCTCCTAAGGAATAATATGGCGCATCAGAAAACTGAAGGAGTTTATTGGAATAATAGTCATACTGAAGATTCCTAGCTGTAAGCTCCGCTGTAAGCTCCGCTGTAAGCTCCGTGAAATTGTCCAGAATACGGACAATTTCACGCTGTACCTCTATGGGAGGCACAGGCACTTCAAGCTCAAGGACCGACTTCATACTAGGATGCTTTATTCCTGAACCTCTATAAAAACTGCCAATTAAATCAATCTGACTTTGCATCCAATAATATAGATACTTATTGTCGAGCACAGCCGAATTAAGGGAGGTAGCTATTCTATTGTCACCAGTTACAAACTTACCTTTATAGTACTTAACATTTGGCGTTCCTCCCCATGGAATACAAACAACCTCACCTTCAGCAACATTATCACCAGCAAGCTCTTCTGTAGTGAATCGGTCCTTTCCACTTATCCCTGTTGAAATATAATAGATTTCGCCATCGTCACGCTCTATTTGATCAAATTCGGCGGCCAAGTAATAATGGTATGGAATCACTCTTTTTTGCATGCTACGATCAATACCATTAAACTTCTTGTCCCAAGCGGTTAAAGACCACATTGGTTTAAAGTCCACGCCATCCGGACACAGTTCCGCAATCAATTCATCAAGTCTGCTCATTCTGCCACCTCGATTTCCATAATGATAGCGGCAATCTCTTTTCTCAAGGTCTCTTCACGGGCGACAATCTCTTCGATCTCAGCATTCAGCTTCTTAATATCAATCTTTTCTCTGGTGTCAGCAGATTCAACATAGGTCGACACGGAGAGATTGTAGTCATTCTCCGTAATCTCATCATAGCTGGCCAGATGGGAGAAGTGTGCTTCTTCCAGTCTTCCGGCAAAAGTATCCACGATGCGATCCATATTGGGCTGAG
>JAAYDO010000208.1 GCA_012729225.1 Bacteroidales bacterium
CCTGATTGTTTGGAGAAATTAAAGTCCATGATATTAGATTATACAGATTCTGTTGTTTTTTACCTAGTGTTTTATTTAAACCAGAATATTACACAGGAGGACTTTGACCAACTAGTAAATAACAGTAATCAAAAATGGAGCTTAGTCCAAAGTGAGTTTAATGTTACATTAGCTAATTTGGGTTTGCCTATATCTAGTATTCCGGAACTAAGCGAAGCATTACCGGAAACAGAAGGAACAGGCGCAACGGTGATTAATGAAGGGACAAGCGCTGTCAATTTACGCTCCGCGCCAAACACCGACGCGGCGGTGGTGGCTTCTCTTGAGACAGGCGCAAGCGCGACAGCGTTAGGTAAAAATGAGGCAGGAGACTGGATCCAAGTGGATCTTAATGGAACGCTGGGTTGGGTCTTCGCTGAAAATATCACCCTGAATGTGGCAATCGAAGAATTACACATTATTGATGTGACCCCTTAATTTGGTCGAGAGAAAAAGAGCGCGGAATTAATCCGCGCTCTTCTATTTAAAAAAAGTCCCAAGTTCATGATATTAAATGTAAAATTAGATCAGGAAAGGGATGGTCTTTTTGAAGAGGGCTTTTAATGTTGTTTGGGTGTTGTTAATCGGGATTTTTTCATCCTGCCAGTACCTGTCGCCTATCGATCTTGAACCCGTCAACACGCCTCTGGCGCCAACCATGACCCCCGATCCATGCAGCGCGGAGAACCTTTCTGATGAAATGGAAATCATCCGCTCAGGATTTTCCGAGTTCCAGGAAATAACCCACATAGCTGACAATTCACGCGCCGAGAATTTAACCGAACCTGTTCTAAAGCTCGAAGAAGTCCGTACCAGGATCACCTCACTGGACCTGCCTGTCTGTCTGATGAAACTTCAAACTACCTTTTCTGAATATTCTGCGGTTGTAATCCGATACCTGACTGCCCGCATGCAGGATCCACGCTCTGACGAATACAAAGTCGATCAACAGAACAGTCAAACGTTATGGCAGGCCGTTGAAGACGAGTACGAAAAAGCAGTCTTAACCGTTGAAATGGAGTTTATTCCCATCACCGGGTCGGCTAATGCTTTTGATGTTGAGATCACCACCGTCGTGCTGGCGATCAACGATGGTACCCAATCCGTGAATATCCGAACGGGTGATAATCTGGATTCAGCAATTGTTGGGCGGTTGGAACCAGGCATGCAGGCGCGGGTTGTTGGAAAGAATCAGGCGGGCGAATGGTTGAGAATCAACCTTCTGACGGTTAGCGGATGGGTTTACTTTGAAATGGTTGAAATCAGCGGAGATTTGTCTGAAATTCCGGTGATCTCGCAGAATTAATTCTAATCCCTATTTTGAACCAGGGGTCTCCGGGTCAAGGACTGGTAAATCTTCAAATGGTGTAAGCGCATCAACTAATTCAGCATCCACCCAGCCCTTAATCTCTCCGTAGGTAATAAACAACCAGTCACCTGCTTCTGTGCGGCCGGTCGCGTTCGCATCGGTGTCCTTCAGGAATGAGCCCAGAATATCACTATTAAGTGAAGGGAATTCTCTTATATTGACCGAGAAATTTCCGGAGTTGCTGACGGGAAAAATGATTTCCTGTGGACCGGTGTCAGGGATGATGGTGGTGCCCGGAACAGGCGTGGGCGTGTTTGTCATCGCTTCGAGCAGAGCAGCGACTGGTGTGGTGATGCGTGCGATCTGGAGGGTGGGCTTGGGTGCGGCGCTTTCAGCCAGCTGATCCACCGGCGCCACCGGGACCGCCACCAACACCAAACGATGTGAATTGGTGTGCTCAGGCCAGCAGGTGACCAGTGTCACGCGTTCGTCCTTGGAGGGCAGGATCCAGCGCCCGTTGTCCAATCGGACATCGATCGGTTGGTCTTTTTCCGGCAGGATCATCTTGTTGGCGATCACGTATTCGAATTCCTTATCGCCGCTGGCGATTTTCAATGTGTCCCCAACCTTCAGATCTATCAGGTGTTCAAAGACTTTGCCATACGCGTTATGGTGGCCGCTGAGAACCGTGTTGCCCACTACGCCTAACGGCGCAGTCCCCTCATGCCAACCGACAGCAAATTCTTCCGGCACCAGATATTGGAGAACATCCTTGCCGCCAATGGTGACGTTAGCCGACTCCGCGACCTTGATTGGCGCGTCCAGATTGATTCTCTCAATAATGATCCTGTCTGGATCGTCCGGCGAGACCGGCCGTTCAACTACCAGTGTTTCCTCGTTTGAGGGCTTGGGGACGAAGATCGGAGCGAAACCTTCCTGATCGACTGGTTCGTTGAGGTTAAGCCGCGCGATCATGGCGTCAATGTCATTATTGAAAAGATTGAGAACAGCGAAGACGATCAGGATCGATCCCATGATGATCAGGATCCAATCGCGGTTTTCTTTGAGGGTTGTAATGAAGTTTTTCATTCTATTCTTTTCCAATTATATGATTATATTCATAATAATCGAG
>JAAYDO010000089.1 GCA_012729225.1 Bacteroidales bacterium
AAGGAATTGGCTGACATCCAGGACTTTATTGCGCAGGAGCGCGAACAGCTCAATGAAGCAGACAAGACCAAGATGCTCGTTGTGCTTAAGATAGACCGTGATACCAGGATGGGTGTGGTGACTGATGTGAAGCAGGCGCTGCGACGCGCCAGCGCGCTTAAGATCATGTACGCCAACACTAACGTTGACAAGATCACACTATACTAGATAAACGGTTGTTTCCTTCACTTCAAAACCATACCACTATTTCAATTCAAAAGTATACCACTTTCAATGCAAGGTTAATACTTAATTTTCATTACTAAAAGAACTAGTTTTCTCTTTTCCGGTGAGCGCGCTCACCGGAAAAGAGAAAGCCGGAGATCTTGACTTAATTTCTGATTTCATAATGAGTTTTATCAACTGTTTAGCAACGCTTTGGTTTCCTTTGCCCGGTAGGACAATCCATTCATATTGATGATATGTGCCTTGTGGGTCAGCCTGTCTACCATCGCGGCAGTTAGTACCGGATCGCCAAAAATTTCACTCCACCTTTCAAAAGATAAATTAGTGGTTATAATGGTCGATTTCCTTCCTGCCCTTAGTGAGAGGTGACTGAAGAGCATCTCTGCTCCATCTTTATCAAAAGAGATATATCCAAACTCATCACAAATGACCAGATCAAATTTTTCAAACCGGCCCTCCAGTGTACGCAGTGTTTTTTGGGACCTGCACTCCCGGATCTGCGTTATTAATCTGGGGACGGTTGTAAAAAATACTTTATAGTCCTCCATGCACGCCTTTATTCCCAGGCCAATGGACAAATGAGTTTTACCAGTACCCGGATTACCGGCCAGTATTACATTCCGTCCTTCTTTTATGAACTCAAGGCTCTGGAGAACATCTATTTTTGCCTGGGCATTTTTGGGCAGCTCTTCACGCTGGAGGTCATGCAGGTACTTTTTGTACGGGAAGTCTGCCTGCCGGATCCGTGCACTTTTACGATTCTTTATCCTGCTTTCAAACTCATCCTCCAGAAGTGCAAGAAGATATTCTTCATAACCGGTTTTATCCTTCAGGGCCTGCCGGGCATGAGTCGAGTAATTGTTCCGGATGGCCGGGAGCCTCAATTCTTTGGTATAAGCAGCGATTTTTTCTTTTGTATTGGTTGGTATCATCGTATGTCTTTGTTACAGTTTAAAATAATCTAATAGTTCAGCAATAAGCTTAACTCCTCGAGTTGTGCGCGTGACTGCTGCAGTATCTGATCGTCATAATTGACCACAGGTGTGTACACCTCATTTTTCTGCATGCACAGCACCTTGATCTTATCAACAGATATATCATGAGGACTACTCCTTAAAAGGCGGTCAATGGCTTCATTTACCTTGTCAAAGTCATAACCGTGCTCCTGCAGGAAGATCAACAGCTCAATAAAATCTTTCGGTGTATGCTTAAAATACTGACTGAAGACACACTTCACCTCCTGAGGTGCAGATGCAAGGACCTGAGACCCGGCAAGAGCACCCGGCTTACGCCTGAGAGTATACAGGTAATGATCCAGGTTAATATACCACCCCTGGCGGGTATAGTGCCGCTCATGCTGGCATACTTTCCGGTTATCATGGTAGCAGTGCAACTGCTCGGGGTAAACTTTTATATCAACAATCCGGCCCACCAGATGATCCGGTACACTGTACCGGTTGGTGCCATAGGTGATAACTGAGTATTTATCAGCCCTGCATTGCTCTATATGGGCACAATCAAACGGCGGAGGAACTGGAGCAAGTCGCTTTTTCTCAACTTCCAGCAAATCAATGGATCTTTTACCCTGGTTATCCCGGTTAAAACGAGTGTTTAGCCGGTTGCAAGTCCCCTCTAACCATACGTTGGCTGCTTCCACAGAAGGGTATCTGTCGTTGCCACTGAAAGCCTTCCGCCTAACGAACTCAACGCTACGTTCAACATGCCCTTTCTCATTGCCCCTGGCAACATTGCAAAAACGAAAATGAAATTGATAATATGTTGAGAGCTTCAGCAATGCCTCCGTTGGCTCCTTTTCTGAGGGACCAACAAAGCGCCGTATCGCTACCCGCATATTGTCATAAACCATTGTATGAAAAACACCCCCAACATGCTCGAAGAACAGTACATGAGCCTGCAGGAACGACTCTGTATTCTGCCGGTGGAACAATATGGCATAGCGATAGTTGCTCATGGCAGGAGTGAAGACAGCCATGTAGAGCGTCTGCAGGCTGCCACCGATCTCCAGTTTTACCTCACCCCAGTCAAACTCACAAACTTCACCGGGACTGTATAACTGTCGTATGAAAGCTTCTTTCCGGCTTGAGAGTTTCCTGTTGATCTGGTTGCAGACTGTTGTGTAACCAATGTCGTAACCCAAGTCCTTCAGATGTTCC
>JAAYDO010000197.1 GCA_012729225.1 Bacteroidales bacterium
CATAGTCAACTTACTGGGCGCCATTGCAGCATATTGCCTGTTCCCAAAGAAACCGTGCATCAATGTACAAAGGACATTTGACACACAGATTGCTTTGTTCTGAATTCGTCGAACTCACGTTATTTTAGGCGATAGCACTTATATTTCGCCAAAAATCATTATCTTTGCACTCATTAATTTTAATATGACCTGAGATGACTCCATTAGCTGAGAGATTGCGTCCGCAAACATTGGACGATTATATAGGACAGAAACATTTGGTGGGTGAGGGTGCTGTCATTCGGCGAATGATAGAGCAGAACCGCATCTCTTCGTTCATCCTTTGGGGGCCTCCTGGTGTGGGCAAAACAACGCTTGCCAATATCATAGCCAAGACTCTTGATGTGCCTTTCTTCACCCTGAGCGCAGTCACTTCAGGTGTGAAGGATGTGCGTGAGGTGATAGAGAAAGCCAAGGCTTCCTCCTTCTTCGGACAGGTGAGGGGAGGGGTTTCTCCCATTCTCTTTATTGATGAAATCCATCGTTTCTCCAAGTCACAGCAGGACAGTCTTTTGGGCGCAGTGGAGCAGGGCACAGTCACGCTTATTGGTGCCACAACCGAAAATCCCTCCTTCGAGGTCATTCGTCCGCTACTCAGCCGCTGTCAGGTCTATGTGCTGAAGAGTCTTGAAAAAGATGACCTCTTAGGTCTTATGAATCATGCGCTTCACAATGACATTTTCCTCAAGGAAAAGAATATTGATGTGCAGGAGACAACCGCCATCATGCGCTATAGTGGTGGAGATGCTCGTAAGTTTCTGAATATCTTGGAACTGGTGACAGAAACATCCTCGGTCATCAATGATGATATTGTGACTGAGGCACTGCAGCAGAACCCTATGGCTTATGACAAAGATGGAGAGATGCACTATGACATTATCTCCGCTTTCATCAAGAGCATCAGAGGGAGCGACCCAGATGCCGCCATCTATTATTTGGCAAGAATGATAGAAGGGGGAGAAGACCCTCTTTTCATTGCTCGTCGCTTGGTCATCTCGGCAAGCGAGGACATTGGACTTGCCAACCCCAATGCTTTGCTTTTGGCAAATGCGGCTTTTGATTCGGTGTCGAAGATTGGTCTGCCCGAAGGTCGTATTCCTCTTGCCGAGGCAACAGTCTATTTGGCGACGTCGCCCAAGAGCAATTCGGCATATAATGCCATCAATAGTGCCCTTCAGTATGTGGGGCAGACAGGCAATCTGCCCATTCCGCTCCACCTGCGCAATGCCCCCACCAAACTCATGACACAACTGGGCTATGGCAAGGATTATAAGTATGCCCACGACTATGAAGGTCATTTCGTGGAACAGCAGTTCTTGCCAGACGATGCTGCTGATGCAAGATTTTGGCATCCACAGGATAATTCTTCTGAGAACAAACTTCATGAAAGGATGAAGCAGTTGTGGAAGGAGCGGTATGAATGAAAGGATGAAGCCACTGGTGTGAATAACTCTTTGGGGTGAGTGAGTATTAGTGTTTGTTTTGAGGATAAAATAGCAGAGAATGCTCTGCATGATGGCATGCCACAAAACATAAGTTTTCTTCATGCTTTAACGAACAATGTTTCAAGTGCCAACGAATAATTGTTCAAGTGTCAATGCACAATTGTTCAAGTGCCAATGCACAATGCTTCGATGATCCATGAAGCATGCGTGTGTTTTTGCCCTACCAGCATTAGCTATTCAGTGTGGCTGCTGGTTGTTGTGTTTCAATGAGATATGATAATCTGAAAAGCCCTGAAGCAAGTTCTCCTTCTTGAAGGAGTTGCTCGGTGATATAGTCGTGTTCAGCCTTATTTCACACTTCTGCATGAAATGTCTTTTGCTTAAGGATGTGTCTTTGTCTTATGCTTGGATTTCAGCAAATTACTTCGTTCATTTTCACATCATGCGGTTCTGTAGGGATGAAGTCCAGCAGTTGAAAAGGGAAAGCAATGCCTATGAGTGGGCAGGACAACTTGGGGAGCAAACGGTCGTAAAACCCTTTTCCTCTTCCCATTCGGTCTCCTTGCTGGGTGAAAGCCATGCCTGGGATAATGGCAAGGTCTATGTTTGCGTAGTCGGTGAACAATGCTCCTGCGGATTCTTGTATTCCATAGGAAGTGCCTGTGCTCAGGTTTTCTTCGCCTTCATAGATGTGGAGCGTGAGGTCTTCTCCGTCCACGGTGGGAAGCAGTATCTGATGTCCTGTGGCATGAAGTGTGCGGATGAGTTCGTGGGTATGAACCTCATCCTCCATGGAGTGATAGAGTAGAATGCAGAGAGGATGAGGTGTGGCAAAACTTTCTGTATCGTTTTGCCCACACTTCTCCTGCCTTATTTCCTCAATGCGCTTAAGCAGTTTTTGGACTATATCTTGACTGTATGATAGTAGCTGAACTGTGGTATGTTGTCCTTTTCTTTCCCGAATCAACTTTCGAAGTTCCTTTTTTGTCATTGAGCGTGGGTTTGGTCTGTTTGTTCTTGAAGAGTTGGATTGCCTTGTCGAGTGTTGGATTGTTGTGGTTGAGATACTGGATATAGTCATTCAACTCAAGCATATTGTAGATGATGCTGCCATAGATGGCTTGCTCGAAGAGTCGCTGAGACTTGATGATCATGTTGTTGCGACGCTTGATGCCTTTGTCGTCTGCATAGCGCACAAACTGACTCAGAAGCCCTTGCTTGCGGAGGTATTTCTCCAGTTCGGCTGCATTCTCGTATTTGCTTAGTTTCTGACGATTGTTGTCTGTGTATTCAAAGCAGAACTGAGCAATGGCACCTTGGGTTACGCATTCAGTGTAATAAGGGGTGAGGGCAGTGGTGTCTTCTGCCACAAAGTAGTCTGGCATGATGCCTCCACCTCCATACACGACTCTTCCAATGCTTGTTTTGTATTCCTCGCCACTTTGGTGTACGCTGTCCTGACTGAAGAACTCTCCTCTCTCGTAGCGAGTGATCAGGTCCATTTCATATTCCTTGGGTTGTCCTTTCACATAGGGTTTCTGGATGCATCTGCCTGATGGGGTGTAGTAGCGGGCAATGGTTAGGTTGATGAGTGAACCGTCTGAGAATTCGATGGGTTGCTGTACCAATCCCTTGCCGAAGGAGCGTCGTCCCACGATGATGCCTCGGTCATTGTCCTGAATAGCGCCTGAGAAGATTTCTGCGGCAGAGGCTGTTGTCTCGTCGGTCAGCACAATGATGGGAATCTCTTGATAAGAGCCTCTGCCATCACTGCGGTATTCTTCCCTTCGGGATCTGCGTCCTTGGGTGTAAACAATCAGTCTGTTCTTTGGCAGGAACTCATTCACCATTTGGATGGCAGCAGAGAGATAGCCTCCTCCGTTGCCCCTGAGATCGACCACTAAGCCTTTGAATCCCTCCACCTCCAGTTCTGCCAATGATGTGAGGAGTTCTGCATAGGTGGTCTCGCCAAAGTTCTTGATTTTCACATATCCTAATTCCTTGTTGATCATATAAGTGGCATCAATGCTCTTGAGCGGAATGTCGCCTCTTACGATGGTGAAGGGAATGGGTTTCTTTTGTCCGTGTCTCATCACACTGACTTTTACTTTTGTGCCTTTCTCTCCCTTTAGGCGGCGAAGTGTTTCCTCGTTGGTCACTTCTTTGCCCACATAGGGCTTGTCATCTACCGAAACAATCTTGTCTCCTGCCAAGATGCCTACTTTCTCGGATGGACCTCCCTTGATGATATTGGTGATTCTCACAGTGTCGTTGCGGATGACAAACTGAATGCCCACGCCACTGAATGAACCTTTCAAGTCTTCATTGGCAGCCTTGGCGTCTTTGGAAGAAATATAGGTGGAGTGTGGATCGAGTTCTTCCAGAATCTTAGGCATGGACTGCTCTACGATGGAGGCAATATCTACAGTATCAACATATTGATCGTCAATGATGTGCAACAAGTCATTTAATTTGTTGGAAGATGTATTGATGATGTTGAGGCGGTTGCCAGAGAAACGGTTGGCAAAGAAAGTGCCGATGATGATGCCTACCACGATGCTGACTGCTATGATGAGAGGCACCCACCTGTTATTTCGGTTGATGTTATTGCTCATGGGATTCTTCAGGATTAATGTATTCGACAATGATATTCGCTTTCTGGAGAAGTTTGATGCCATCTTCCAGTCGGTAGCGTTCTGAATAGACCACTCGCCTGATGCCAGCCTGGATAATGAGTTTGGCACATTCTATGCATGGAGAGGCGGTCACGTAGAGTGTAGAACCGTCACTGGAGTTATGTGAGCGTGCCAGTTTGGTGATGGCGTTTGCCTCTGCATGGAGCACGTATGGCTTGGTCACATTGTTGTCATCTTCACACACGTTTTCAAAACCTGAAGGAGTGCCGTTGTATCCATCAGAGATAATCATCTTGTTTTTTACTACAAGTGCGCCAACCTTTCGTCTTTCGCAATAGGAGTTTTCAGCCCAGATGCGAGCCATACGTATGTAGCGACAGTCCAGTCGGTATTGTTTGAGTTCTTGTTCGTTCATGTGTTTTCTTCTAATGGGTTTATATCCTTTCTGCTATCTCTCACTTCCAAACATGACAGCATTGTCTTGGCTGTCTCGTATCTCGAGGAATGTAGCCCCGCTTTTGTAGGAGATGGCTGATCTTAATATATTATATATTTTCTTGTCGAAAGGGCTGGAGGCATCTGGCACTTGCTTAAAAGTGAGGGAAAGGGTCTGGCTTTTGCCGTTGGCAGTCCATGTGCCCGAAAAGTTGATGCCTTTAGACAGCATTCCATTGAAGGTGTCAGGTCCAAACGAGATGAAATAGACAGATTTGCCGTCTTGGGTGTAGAAGTTCTTCACCTCACTGTTCATTCGCATACCATTGATTGTGCCACCATTCATATACCATACTTTACCCTCGAAGATGTCCTCAATGTCGTCTTCTCTTGTGCATGATACACATGCCAGCAGGGAGAGTAGCAGCAAGATGGGTATATAGAGTTTCTTATTCATCTTATATATATAACTAAAGTTTCGCAAGTGACTGATCACATGCATAATTTAACGTAAATTAGGAATAGAAAAGGCTTCGAAGTTTGTATAACTCACAGGAAATGAGTAACTTTATAATCGCTAAAGTACAAAGTTCA
>JAAYDO010000068.1 GCA_012729225.1 Bacteroidales bacterium
CTATCTGCTCATAACCATCTTTCTTTGCCTTGCTGGCAAAATAGGAATACTTGTTGCGGGCCATGGATTCTCCTGCAAATGCCTCCTGGAGATTCTTCTCAGTCTTAGTTCCTTTTAGTTCTTTCATTGCGTTTGTATATTAAGAAGTTAAACAATTCTATTAAATCCAAGAATTAATCTGTATATAATGATAAGGAAACCCTTCTCATGTATTTACAGTTTCATTATAGACTTCGCCTCCAAGTTCTCATATCCTTCTGGGCAATGAGTGGAGAGATAGACAGTAGGATTGTTTTGAATGAACTCACGCACTTCATCCAATGTCTTTCGAGCAGCCACTTTGTCCTCATAAATAATGCTGAGTTTGTTTGCCTTGAGGGCTGCATCACAATATGTCACATCGCCATGCATCATGTAGAACAATCCATCAATCTCTGCTACAACAATGCTGTTTCCATTTGTGTGACCTTTTGCCTGAATGAAATATACACCATCTACTATCTTCTGAGATGCAGGGAAATTGTGGTAAGCACCATCAGAGAAGGTTGCACGCACAATGTTATCTCCTTCCAGTTTCATGGCATCAGCATCCTCTGCACCTATATAAATCTGTGCATTTGGAAAAGCCTGCAGTACAGCCGTATGGTCTGGATGTTTATGAGTGACCAGTATCTTTGTGACCTGCTCTGGCTTATAACCCAAAGCCTTGAATGCCTCCATATATCCATTAAGTTTCTCACCCATATAGAGAGGTGCACCTATTTTCTTCTCAGGAGCAGTAAATTCAGCGGGGAAGCCTGTATCTACAAGAATGACCTCACTGCCAGTATCAATCAAGAAGTTTTGCAAACTGGAACGGTAAATGATCTGTTCATCAAAATTCTCTTTGCCTTCTTCTCCTCCGAAAGCAAATGCCTGGTTCATAAAACCATGGTCAAACATACGAACTGCTTTAATTTCCATAGTGATTGTTTTTTAATTGATTATAATCTATTCTGCTATGCTTTCTCCTTTAAATTTGAATAATAGAAGCATAAATAACGGTCGCAAATCTACAAAATAAAAATGATTCCTCCATCACTTTGGGGATAAAAAGTGCGTGAAGATAGAATTTCCGATTCAGTTGCACTGGTTCAGAGGTCTATCTCCACACTTTATATAAATGAGTCCACACAGAGAAGAACTCATACTATTCGCTTTCGACAACTAACGTGCCATGCAGTAGATCTTCTCTATATCGTCTGCACCCAACACCTTAAAATTGCCATGAGTGACTGTAAAGTTGTGTGTGCACTTGCGCGCCATCTCCTTGATTTCCTTGTCAGTGATGTCACGACCTATAAGTTCGTGGATATTGATGGGCATGCCAATAGCATGGTAGAAACGCTCCATAGCCTCAATACCCTTCATGGCTGTAGCCTCTGGATTGGTAAAATCATTCTCTACTCCCATCACATTGACCGCAAAACGTACAAAGCGACTGATGTCTTCTTTCATTACATAGCGTGCCCAACTTGACCATACAGCAGCAAGACCCGCACCATGAGTGACATCAAACATACCGCTCAACTCGTGCTCTATCTGGTGGGTTGCCCAGTCTTCCGTGCGACCACAACCTGTAAGTCCATTGTGGGCAAGGCTACCACCCCACATGATCTGTGAGCGATTGCGATAGTCCTCTGGATTCTCCAATACAGCAAACACACATTCTTTCATGGTGCGGAGCAAACTCTCTGTGATATTGTCGGTCACTGTCATGTCGCCATCATGAGAGAAATAACGCTCCATCATGTGCATCATGATGTCGGTCACACCTGCTGCTGTCTGATAAGCAGGCAATGTGAAGGTGCGTTCAGGATTCATGATGGCAAACTTCGGACGGCTTATATTATTACTGTAACCAAGTTTCACATCACCATCCTCATTGGTAATCACGCTCGACTCACTCATCTCGCTACCTGCGGCAGGAATAGTGAGCACTGATGCTACTGGCACAAAACTCTCTGGCGTAGCCTTGCCTGTGTAGAAATCCCAAGGATCACCATCGTAGTTCACACCATAGGCTATGGCCTTAGCAGAGTCTATCACACTGCCTCCACCTACTGCAAGGATGAAGTCCACCTCTTCCTTGCGACAAATCTCCACACCTTCATGCACCTTGCTAAGGCGAGGATTTGGCACGACACCACCCAGTGCAACATAGTCAATACCGCCCTCTTTGAGAAGGGAACAAATCTTGTCGAGCAGACCAGAACGCTGAGCACTCTTTCCTCCATAATGTACCAACACCTTGTGACCACCGTATTTCTTCACGAGACTGGCCACCTGCTCCTCAGAGTCCTTTCCAAACACCACCTCGGTGGGAGCATAGTAATTAAAATCTATCATAATCTTACTCTATCTTTCTAAAATGAATGAACTGTGTTAGAATGATTAATAGTTCACAGCAGAGATCTCGAAATAGCTCTGTGGATGATTGCAGGTGGGGCATTCCTCTGGAGCATTCTTGCCTATCACAATATGTCCACAGTTGCGACACTTCCAGATGCGGTCGTCTTC
>JAAYDO010000213.1 GCA_012729225.1 Bacteroidales bacterium
GATAAAAATAATCACATATCAATATGCCAAAGAAAGTGCGTGTGCGTTTTGCACCAAGCCCCACGGGTCCTCTACATATTGGCGGTGTGAGAACCGCTCTCTATAACTACCTCTTCGCAAAACAGCATGGAGGTGATTTCATCTTCCGTATTGAAGATACAGACTCCTCTCGTTTTGTGCCAGGAGCAGAAGACTACATCATCGAGTCTTTCAACTGGCTGGGCATCAAGTTCGATGAAGGCGTGTCGTTTGGTGGAGATCACGGACCTTATCGCCAGAGCGAACGTAGAGACATCTATAAGAAATATGTGCAGCAGTTGCTTGACAACGGCAAGGCCTACTACGCTTTCGACACTCCAGAAGAGCTGAACGCCAAGCGTGAGCAGGTAGAAAACTTCCAATATGACGCCACAACCCGTGGCGAGATGCGCAACTCTCTCGCTCTCCCAAAGGAAGAGGTGGAGAAGATGATTGCGGAAGGACAACAATATGTAGTGCGCTTCAGAATCGAGCCAGGCAGAGACGTGGTGGTGGATGACCTGATTCGTGGTGAGGTGACCATCAGTTCTTCCATTCTTGATGACAAGGTGCTCTACAAGAGTGCCGACGAACTGCCTACTTACCATTTGGCAAACATCGTGGATGACCACTTGATGGAGGTGACTCACGTGATTCGTGGTGAGGAATGGCTACCCTCTGCCCCTCTGCATGTATTGCTCTATGAAGCATTCGGATGGACAGACAGCATGCCCCGCTTTGCCCATTTGCCTCTGCTCCTGAAGCCTGTAGGCAATGGAAAACTCTCTAAGCGTGATGGCGACAAGTTGGGTTTCCCTGTGTTTCCACTGGAGTGGCACGACCCAAAGAGTGGCGAGATTTCGTCAGGATACCGTGAGAAGGGATACCTGCCTGAGGCTGTCGTGAACTTCCTCGCCCTGCTGGGATGGAATCCAGGCAATGATCAGGAACTCATGACACTTGACGAGATGGTGAAACTCTTTGACCTCTCCAAGTGTTCCAAGAATGGTGCTAAGTTTGACTATGTGAAGGCCGCGTGGTTCAATCATCAGTACCTCCTTCAACGCCCTGATATGGACTGGTGTCCCGACTTCGATAAGATCCTGAAGGAAAACGGTATTACAGCCACTGCCGAGCAGGAGGCTGAAGTGGTGAGAATGATGAAGCAGAAGGTGATTGAATACGTGGATGGTCAAGGCAACAAGAAGAAGCGCAACATCTCCTTTGCCAGCGACCTCTGGCCACTCACCCAATTCTTCTTTATTGCACCAGCAGAGTTTGACAAGGAGAACGACAAGTTTATCCGCAAGAACTGGAAGGAAGGAACTGCTGACGAGATGCAACAGATGCTCGTTGTGCTGGAAAGCATCGAGGACTGGAGCGTGGAAGGACAGAAGACAGTGGTGGACTCTTGGTCTGAACAGACAGGCATCAAGCCATGGAATGCTTGGCGTGTGGCTCTTGTAGGTACTGGTCAAGGCCCCGACATGTATGAACTCTCTGCATTCCTCGGCAAGGAAGAGGTCATCAACCGCATGAAGTTTGCAATAGAAGCCTTAGGATAAAGGTGTTCAGCCATGGCTGAATAGCCTCCTGTCACAACAACCAAACTATTTTATGCTAACAATCCTTCGGGGTGAGCATGAGCCTGCAAGGCAAGCGACTCCAAGGAACAGATTTCAGATTTGTGTATTCATTAGGATTATATATATTTACTTTTGGCATGATCATTGCCGCCATCTTCAACAAGAAAGCAAGAAAGATGGTGGTGGGCATCAGCCAGACCTATCTACTCTTAAGACGCCACATCAAGAAGAATGACAAGGTGGTGTGGTTTCACGCTGCGTCGCTCGGAGAGTTCGAACAGGGAAGACCTCTCATGGAACGCTTGCACGCAGAATGTCCTCAGTACAAGATTCTGCTCACATTCTTTTCTCCTTCAGGCTATGAGGTGAGAAAGGACTACAAAGGTGCAGATTTGGTGTGCTATTTGCCCTTCGACACTCCAGGCAACGCTATCTCGTTCTTGCGGTTGGCACACCCAGAGATTGCTATATTTATCAAGTATGAATTCTGGACCAACTACCTGACCACCATGCGCAGAAAGGGTATCAAAGTGTACAGCATGAGCAGCATCTTCCGTCCCGATCAGCATTTCTTCAGATGGTATGGCTCACTCAGGCCTATCCAGCAGTTCACTCATCTGTTTGTGCAGAACGAGACATCCAGACAATTACTGATGGAGCATGGCATCAAGAATGTGACTGTGGTGGGCGACACAAGATTGGACCGTGTGATTGCCATTAAGGACAAGGCAACCCCTCTGCCCCTTGTGGAGCAGTTCAGAGGTGAGGCATCTTGTTTCATTGCAGGTTCATCATGGGGACCTGACGAGGAAATCTACATCCCATATTTTGCGCATCACAAGGACTGGAAACTCATTATCGCTCCCCATGTGATCAGAGAGACCCACTTGCAGGAGATAGAAAAACTCTTGGATGATAATGGCTTCTCCCACATTCGCTACACACAGCTGGAGGAAGGGGAAACCGCTCCTGAGGCTGAGGAAGGAAAGGGGCAGGCACTCATCATAAACTGTTTTGGGAAACTATCCTCCATCTACCGCTATGGCAAGGTGGCATTGGTTGGCGGTGGATTTGGCGTGGGCATCCACAATGTGCCTGAAGCAGCCGTATATGGCATTCCCGTGCTATTTGGACCTAACAACCAGAAGTTCCGCGAGGCACAGGCTCTCAAGGCTTGCGGAGGTTCGTTTGAGTATCAGGATGACGCAAGTTTTGCTGCCATCATGGATCAGTTCATCCAAAACCCTGAAACACTGAAGAAAGCAGGAGAAGCGGCTGGCAACTACATCAATGCCAATGCAGGTGCGGCCGACAAATGCTTTAGAGCCATTTTCAAAAGTTAATCAAACATCTTTTCGCAGACAATCAACAGGAAGAGGAACTCTCATCATAGAAGTTCCTCTTCTTGCTATATATAAGCATACCACATTAAGGGAGGGGGAGGGTAAATAGCACATATGTGCGCGCAGAGATAAAATAGTAGGATTACACCATCATTTGACACATCTCATGCTCGCAACGTTCTGCATGCTCCAACGAACAATGGTGCGATGGCAAACGAACAATGCTTCAAGTGCCCATGAACAATGGTGCAATGGCCCATGAACAATGGTGCGTTTTTCCTCTTATAGACATTGGGGGCTTCGGTCTCCATAAATCATTCTGTATAAGAAAGATATGAAGATTCTCCGACATCCGGGAGGCATTGCCCATCTTCTTGGAAGAATCGCCTGGCGATAAAACCTGCCAGAATCTCCTTGCCCTTCTTCCATAGCCAATCATTCTAAGTGAATTGCCAATGTTTTTTGACAAGAATTTCAAGAGAAAAGAGCATGGAGAAGACCTATTCATGAAGCAAAAGAAAGGTCTTCCATGATGACAACATCAAGTCATCATAGAAGACCAACACGAGGGGGTTATAGAAGACCGTGCGAATTGTCTATAGCACGCCTATGAGAAAAGGGGCTACTCCATGAACACGAAAGTTAAGCATTGATGACATGAACCAAGTGCAGTGTTCCACTTGTCATTCCACCAATATCTTTTTCCCATTCACAATATAGAGTCCCTTGTGCGAGAGACAACCTACCCTTCTGCCCATGAGGTCGTAGGCATCAAGGTATTCCACATGCGCATCCTTGAGTCCCACTCCACGCACAGATGTTGGCACATTGACCTTGCGGTAAGAGATGTAGGGAGCCAACTCCTTATTGACCGTGATGCCATTGATTGTACCTGAACGATTATAGTTTTTCATCCGAAGTTCCACACGGTCGGCATACACATAAATCATGAGTGCCTGCACAATGTTTGGAGTCTCCACAGGCATGTCACCAGGGTCTATCGTGTTGTAGTAGTAGCGCATAGAGCCCATATAGGCAGAGAAGAAACTACCAGCCGAGGGGTCTTTGGGAGCGGCAGGCTCTATTGTCCACAGAGCTTTGGTGGCAGAAGCGTCAAGCAGAATCTTATCATCCTGCACCGTGACCTGCAGACCAACGAGACGATTGCTTTCAGAAGCAGGATAGCCCTCACTTGTGATGGCATAGAGGAGAGAGCGGTCTTTAGCGTTTTCTGCTACAATGACATAGGTCTCCCCTTCTTTTACTTCAGACACTTTCACCGCTTCCACATGGCCGTCCTCCCGCTTTGTCACCTTGAAGAAATAGGTTGGATAGTTGCTGGCATTAGCGGAGAAACGACCACTTGAACTGGAGATGATGTAGTTGCCATTCGCCTCCGACCCACTGCCACTCACCTTGACCGCAAAGGCTGACTGAGTAGCATTTGTCACCTCTATGCTGACAGTGACCGGATCAGCGACCATGCCTAAGTTGCGAGGATTGAATCCTAAATATTCTTGGGAAGCCTCATTGCGGAAATACCATTCAACAGCAGCCTTGGGGTCTTCCTTTTCATCATTCTCCGGGTCCATTGTTGGACCATCCACATGCGTATCGTCTGTAGTGGCAATCACAGTGCCGTCCACACCATAGCGAGTGACACGCTGTGAGGTCTTGCGACGTGTGTAGGCATTGTCACCCCCATGATCATGACCATAGAGCATGATGAGGTTCGGATATTTGCTCAGGGTCTTCTTGAGCAGTTGCTCGCTTGGAGAAGACGCCATCCCCTTGGAGGCGGAACGGATGCTGTTACTGTCGCTAAAAGGTATATGAAGGGCAAAGAACACAGTCTTGTCTGCATCTTCCGCATAGATTTCAGCCAACTTGTCAGCAACCCACTGCACAGACTCATCTGAGTATATATAATTGGAGGCATTCCTGAAGAGATGCTTACCGCAGTTAAGGACTACAAAGTCAAAGCCATTGATCACATAATGATAAGCAGCCAAGAGACTCATCTTACCCAAAGAACCGTTGTCTGCATCTTCATAGAAAGCATCTTTCTCGGAAAGCACACCGACATCTTCCTTCATAGGGAAGGTGTAGTAATCTCCTGCGTTGTAAGGCTTGGGGATATTGTCCCAGTTGGCAACCTCATAGTCATGATTGCCCGTCACATAGAGCACTGGCTTTTTGCTATCAGAGGCAAAAGCGGTGCGGGTGTTGCGTACAATCAGTTTGCGCACCTGTTCCCAATTTTCCCGAGAGACCGTGGCATCGCTCGTGCAGTCACCACCGAGCAGCATCACATCTATCTTCTCATCCCTTTTCATATATGCCAACGTTCTCACAAAAGAACCGCGTAGAGCAATGTCGTCAAGGCTGGCACAATCAATGAGTGAACGCTCTGCATGAATGTCGGAGATACATGCCAATGTGAGCAAGGGCTTTTCTTTCTCCTCCACTTCCTATGCATAGATGTAGCCTGACAGCATCATCCATGCCACTAATAAAAATAAAATCTTATTCTTCATAACTCAAGTTTCGGATTTAGATTTCAAGCCGTTTGAGCATACTCTCTAAGTGCAGCCAATCTCTTGTCATTCTCAATAATTTGGATGGTCAGTTCATCAGAGTCAGCACCAATGAGTTCTGAAACGAC
>JAAYDO010000081.1 GCA_012729225.1 Bacteroidales bacterium
AATGCGGAAATAGCTCAGTTGGTAGAGCACAACCTTGCCAAGGTTGGGGTCGCGAGTTCGAGTCTCGTTTTCCGCTCATCATTTAGACATTCGTTTTTTCATAGCATTCGTGTATCAGAGGTCGTGATGATTTCTGATACATTTTATAACAAAGGCTTGGGCTAACGCTCAGGCCTTTTTCTCTTATATAGTTATCTTCTGAAAGCCAAGGAATGAGGCTTCACAACCTTTCACTATCTCTGCAGAACAGCATATATACGATGAGGGCTGGTCGCATATTATGACGGCAATCGGCGCACATGACGAATGAGTCCTCATCACATTAAAGAAAAAATAAAACAGGATGAAGACCTCACCCTGTTTTGTTTTCTCACCTGTAAACCTCTCTAAGACCGTTTAGAGCACACCCTTGGAACTTGGCAACTGAAACTTGTATATATCACGCTTGACGGCCATCTTGATGCTACGAGCAAGTGCCTTGAATATACCTTCTATCTTATGGTGCTCATTGTCGCCCTCGGCTTTGATGTTGAGGTTCATACGTGCAGCATCGCTGAAAGACTTGAAGAAATGCAGGAACATTTCTGTTGGCATATCCCCTACTCTCTCACGATGGAATTCTGCATCCCACACCAGCCATGCACGACCTCCAAAGTCGAGTGCCACCTGACAGAGACAATCATCCATGGGCAAGGTATAGCCATAACGTTCTATACCTCGCTTGTCACCTAAAGCTTTGGCAAAACATTCACCAAGGGCAATACCAGTGTCCTCTATGGTGTGGTGTTCATCCACATTGAGATCGCCCTTCACATGAATGCGGAGATCGATAGAGCCATGCTTGCCAATCTGCTCCAACATGTGGTCGAAGAAGCCCAGACCTGTGTCGATGTCACACAGACCAGTACCATCAAGATTGAGCGATATGTCTATGTCTGTCTCCTTTGTGGTACGACGCACAGATGCTGTACGTTCGCCAGCAAAGAGGATTTCAGCAATCTCATCCCACGACTGAACATGGTCGCCAAGAATCAGGGATTTGCAACCCAAATTGAGAGCCAGCTGCTTGTCGGTATCACGATCGCCTATCACATAACTGTTGGCAAGATCATATTCTCCTGTCATATACTTTCCCAACATGCCAGTGCCTGGCTTGCGAGTGGGCAGATGGTCTTCAGGAAAAGAACGATCAATGAGAATGTCATCAAAAGTGATTCCCTCTCCCTTCAGTGTGTTGAGCATCAGGTGATGAGTAGGCCAGAAATCCGTTTCTGGATAAGACTCTGTGCCAAGTCCGTCTTGATTGCTCACCATGACAAACTCGAAATCAAGTTTGGTGCGGATGAAGTTGAGGTTACGAATCACACCTGCTACAAACTGAAACTTCTCAAAGGAATCAATCTGCTCGTCGTCTGGTTCTACAAGAATAGTTCCATCACGATCAATGAATAGTGCCCTTTTCATTCTATATAAATATAAGATGATGAATCAAAATTACTTCGTGTACTGTCGGAGGGCTGAGAGCAGCTTGGTGTTCTCATCCTTCGTACCTACTGTGATGCGGAGACAGTTGCCACAGAGGTGCACTCGGTTGCGGTTGCGTACAATAATACCTTTATGAACAAGATATTGATAGATGGCATCTGCATCTGTGACCTGCACCAAGACAAAGTTTGCATCGGTTGGATAAACCTTGTTGCAGATAGGCAGGAGAGACAGTGACTTCATGAGTGCCTCACGTTCTTCGAGAATCTGAATGATGTTGCGCTGAAGAAGTGTGGCATTGCCAAGGATCTCAAGAGCCTTTTGCTGGGTGAGCACATTGACATTGTAAGGATACTTGACCCGATTGAAGAGTCCGATAAGTTCCGTGCTGGCAAAGGCCATACCTAAACGGATACCTGCCGCTGCCCATGCCTTGGAAAAGGTGGCAAGCACAATAAGATTCGGATACTTGAGGATGTCGAATCGGAAAGGACGTTGATCGGAGAAGTCACTATAGGCTTCATCTACAATCACAATGCCCTGAAAGGATGAGATGATCTTTTCTATTTTCTCACGCTGGAATGCGTTTCCCGTAGGATTGTTGGGAGAACAGATAAAGATGATCTTGGTGTTGCTGTTGCAAGCAGCGAGAATTTCATCTGGATTGAGATCATAGGTCTCACTGAGTGATACTTTGCGGTACTCAACGTCGTTGATGTCGGCACAAACCTCATACATGCCATATGTAGGGTCTATCGCCACTACATTATCTTTGCCTGGACGGCAGAAGATACGGAATGGAAGGTCAATAGCCTCATCACTACCGTTGCCTAAAAAGATATTCTCAACAGGTACCTGTTTCATGGGTGAGATTGCCTGTTTGAGTTTTTCTTGAAGAGGATCTGGATAGCGATTCACTGTGTTATTGTAAGGGTTTTCGTTGGCATCAATAAAGACATCAGCCTTCATTCCCTTAAATTCATCGCGAGCGCAACTATAGGGTGTGAGAGCCCAGATATTGGGACGTACTAATTCTTGAAGTGGTTTCATAAGGATTTGATTCTTACAGTCATTGCATTTTTGTGAGCATCCAAGTTTTCAGCAGCAGCCATCAGTTCTACTGCATGACCTATGGAACGGACACCTTCTGCAGAGAGTTCCTGAAAGGTGATCTTTCGGCAGAAGGAATCGAGATTCACACCGCTATAAGCCTTGGCATAGCCTGAGGTGGGAAGGGTGTGGTTAGTGCCTGAGGCATAATCGCCCGCTGATTCGCATGAGTAGTTGCCAAGAAACACACTTCCTGCATTGATCACTCTCTCTGCAAATGACATGTAATCATGGACTGCCAAAATGAGATGTTCGGGAGCATATTCATTGGTCATTTCCACTGCCTCGTCCACATTCTTGACAATGATGAGTTTGGAATACTGAAGAGATTTCTCTGCAATATCCCGACGAGGAAGAAGAGCCAACTGACGATCCACCTCATCACTGACCTTCTGAGCCATCTGCTCTGAAGTGGTGATGAGAATGACCTGAGAGTCCATGCCATGCTCTGCTTGAGAGAGGAGGTCAGCAGCCACAAACACTGGATTTGCTGTTTCGTCAGCCACCACAGCCACCTCTGATGGGCCTGCGGGCATATCAATGGCCACCTCGCTAAGACTCACTTGCTGTTTCGCAGCCATCACAAATTGATTGCCTGGACCGAAGATTTTGCTGACCCGAGGCACAGATTCCGTTCCATAAGCCATAGCACCAATAGCCTGAACACCTCCTGCCTTGAAGATGCGATTGACACCTGCAATCTTGGCAGCCACAAGAATGGCTGGATGAACTTTTCCCTCACGATTGGGAGGGGTACAGAGCACAATATCTTTACATCCTGCAATCTTGGCAGGAGTAGCCAACATCAGTACGGTAGAAAAAAGAGGTGCTGTACCACCAGGGATATAAAGTCCCACTTTCTCGATAGGCACAGATTTCTGCCAGCATACAACACCCGGAGCAGTCTCCACCTTTTGGCTCTCAAACTTCTGAGAAGCATGGAATCTTTCCACATTAGCATGCGCAAGGGCTATGGCATCTTTGAGTTCAGCAGACACAAGCTGTTCTGCTTCAGCCATTTCAGATTCGGAAACGGCTAAAGAATCGAGTTGAACCTTATCGAACTTCAGTTCAAATGCCCTAACAGCCGCATCCCCTTCTTGCCGAACCTGATCAAGCACCGTTTTGACAGTATCACGCAGTTCGGAAGCATCACGATGTGGACGCTCAAGAAGTGAGAACCATTCCTCTCGACTTGGATATTTGATGATATTCATTGTACTTTCTTCGTTTTGTTTTTGATGGGTAAAAGAGAGTCCAGAGGAGAGAAAGAACCTCCTCATACATTCGTTTGATGGTTTCTCCTATTAGAAAATCATCTTCTCAATAGGAGTGACCAAAATACCTTCTGCACCAAGAGCCTTGAGCTGACCCACAATCTCCCAGAAGTGCTTCTCGTCAAGCACAGCGTGAACAGAGCACCACTCATCGTCGGCAAGAGGAATGACTGTAGGGCTCTTCAAACCAGGAAGAACCTTGATGATCTCAGCCAAGCGAGCCTTAGGAGCATTCATGCGCACATACTTCTTATCCTCAGCAATGAGAACTGAATTGATGCGGAAGAGAAGATCATCGAGAATGGCTTTCTTCTCTGCATCGAGATTCTTGCAACCAATGAGGAGAGCCTCACTCTTCATCACGACCTCCACCTCCTTGAGATTGTTGCTCACAAGGGTAGAACCCGAACTCACAATGTCAAAGATACCATCAGCCAAACCAATGCCTGGAGCAATCTCGACCGAACCCTGAATGACATGAATGTTGGTCTTCACACCATGTTCATTCATAAACTTCTTGAGGATGACAGGATAGGAGGTGGCTATCTTCTTTCCATTGAACCACTCCACTCCAGGATAATCCACAGACTTAGGAATAGCCAATGATATACGGCACTTGCTGAAGCCAAGACGCTTGACGATGACAGCATTCTCATTGCGCTCCACAAACTCGTTTTCACCTACAATACCCACATCTGCCACACCGTCTGCCACAGTCTGTGGAATATCGTCATCACGGAGAAAAAGAACTTCAAGCGGGAAATTAGATGCCTCTACGAGCAAGGTGCGCTTGCTTGAACTAACTTTGATGCCGGTCTCCTTGAGAAGATCCATGGTGTCTTCGAAAAGACGACCTTTTGATTGAACTGCTATTCGTAACATATCTAATTTGTAGTTTATTTCTTTGTAAAGTTTTTAATATCTTATTGTTTTGAATGGGGGCTACAGCAGTGCTCCCAGAATATTAATTAAGAGGTCCGTGGAACGTTAGTATTGACTTGCTCGACGGAATGTATGTGGCAATTAAAGGACGACGGCGATAAGGCTCGTCGTGTCGGAAAAACTCAAGGATGGAGCTGAACGGATAACGACTTGTGTCAAAGACGATATAATCGTAGTCACGATACAGCACATCGGTGCTCGGCATGTCCCCCAAACGTGAGTGGAACACATCGTAAGTGAATTGATGTTTCTCTGCAATATTTTTCATCTCATCTAAATTCATGCCATCGCTCACAATGAGGAATTTCTGTTTTTCCATCTTTGGCTTCCTGGCCGACATGGCGCACACCTTCTGAGAGAGATAAGTCATCACACCTTTCAGCATCACAGTGAGCGTGATGAAAGTGGTGTAGAGGATGCTATATTGTGTGAAGTGCTTCTTAAAGAAGATCACCATCGCCTTGTGGAAGGCATTGACATACTTGAGAGAGTTCTTCTTGGTGCTTTCGCCCTTGTAGTGCAGAATCTGGGTAGGAATGAAATAGTTCTGATAGCCAGCTTTCAGCACACGATAACTCAAATCAATATCCTCTCCATACATGAAGAAGGTCTCATCAAGCAACCCCACATGATCAAGTGCTGACTTACGGATGAACATGAATGCTCCACTCACAATCTCTATAGGATTAATGGATTGTCTGTTGAGGTACTGCATATAGTAGCGACCAAAGAGACGGCTCTTGGGAAAGAGGGAACAAAGACCCATCATCTTGCTGAATGCCACAAAAGGAGTGGGAACGCCTCGACGAGATTCGGGAGCAAAAGACCCATCTGCCTTCAACATACTCACACCACACATTCCTGCCTGTGGATTCTTGTCCATAAAGTCAATACATTCTCTCAAAGCACGTTCACCCACGAAAGTGTCGGGATTGAGCAACAGCACATATTCTCCACGAGAGTTGCGGATGGCCTGATTGTTGGCACAAGAGAACCCCACATTGCGGTCATTCTCAATGTAACGCACCCAAGGAAACTTCTCCTTGAGATAAACGAGAGAATCGTCCGAACTATTATTATCGACCACAAACACCTCGCCACAAACACCTGCGAGCGCCCTCTCCACTGAGAGCAAGCATTGCTCCAGATAATAGCGCACATTGTAATTGACTATGACTATGGACAGTTTCATCTACTCGTTATCATCTACTCATTGTTGAACCGACTCAAGATATGCAGCAATTTTTTCTTTTGAAGGCCAGCAATAAAGCGTGACCACCATTGCCACCAATGCCAAAACCGCCCCACTCACATTCATCGTGAGATAATAGACAGTCGTGCAGAACAGGGCTACGAGACAAAGAATGCCCATTCTCACCAAGCTCCAGATGTGATAAGAATTAAGTGCCTCATCGTTGTCCATACGTCTCAGACCTTTAGTCGTATTGAGTGTGAACAAACGAATCGCCAATGGAATGCCCACCACCGTAAGCACGATTGCTGTCGTTGTAAGCACAAACTCTTCGTTTGACTTTGGCGCAATGATTCCATTTGGAATCACATCCACCTCGCCCAAAACGATTACTATCACCCAGAGCAGCCACACCATCAACAACTCAATTCTTAAAGCATTGAAAAGCTTTTGTATATATTTTGTCATCATTCAAATTATTTACCAGTAAAAGGAACGCGATTAATCAAGGAGCGACCCAGCGTGACCTCATCTGTATATTGCAATTCATCGTTGATGCTCATGCCTCTTGCCAAAACTGTCAGCTTCACATCAGGATATTTAGACAACTTTCGAAAGATATAGAAATTGGTAGCGTCACCTTCCATTGTGGAACTAAGGGCGAGTATCACCTCTCCTACTCCACCTCGTTCCAAACGATCGAGCAAGCTATCTATCTCCAACTGGCTTGGACCTACACCGTCCATAGGAGAGATGACTCCGCCCAACACATGGTAAAGTCCACGGTACTGCTGGGTCTGCTCAATGGCCATTACATCCTGCACGTTTTCCACCACACAGATTGTGGAGGCATCGCGAGAGGAACTGGAACAGATCTGACAGACATCATCATCGCTGATGTTGTGACACACTTGGCAGTAGTGCACTTGATGGCACAAGGTCGATACCGCATCGGTAAAGGCATCAATCTTGCCAACATCGAGGCGCAACATGTGCAGCACCAATCGCATCGCCGTCTTACGTCCCACACCTGGCAGTTTTGAAAACTCATCTACGGCACGCTCAAGCAATGCTGACGAATACTGCTGATTCATTTCTCTTTCTAAAGTGTTTGTAATTCGAGAGCAAAGGTAACGTTTTTTGATGGGTTTACAAAGAAAATGCGTCCATAAAGTGAATTACGGACGCATTTGTAAGCATTTTGTCTAATCTCAGCGTTTTTTGAAGAAAGAACCCATCAATCCTTGGGCTTTCTTTAATGCCTTATAGGCAGACATGGCATAACCAACATAATTCATGAATCTGTTGGAAGAGCGCATGAAGAAGGTCTCGGGAGCAATGATGCCGTCGGCAACATCTTCCTTCAAAGTAGCCACTTCTTGACTGATTTGTCGTCTTGACTTATCCTTCTCGATACGAACATCATCAAGACTTGCAAAATTACGTTTGGTCATTCCTCACCTCCTTCCTCATCATAGTCATCCAACTCCTGCACCAATGATTCTGCCAACTTGCGAATCTGTTCCTCCTTGGAACCTCGTGGCATGACCTGCTCGGTGAGAGAAGGTGTGTTGAGCAATTGCTCGCTATACATTCTCACCAGAGGATTCTCCACGAGAGGCTTTTTCAATAGGAAAGCCACAACAATGAGCAGCAGCAAGAAAGCACCCACAATATAGTAGCTCAGGGTTTCATTTCCTGTCACCACTGCAATTGTCTTCACCAAGCCTGTGCTCAAAAAGAAGATGGCACTTGTGGCCAAAGCCAACGTGATAGCCGCCAAGATGACATAGGAAGTCACCAGCGTCAATCTTTCCGTCGCCTCAAGACGCAAGTAGCGCTCCACACGATAAGCCAACCGACGAATATCTTCGCCCACTCTATTCACGTTTCCTCCCATTGCATTATACTTTTACAAGGTGTGTACAATCTCAACTATTCAGCATCGAAGTCCTCAACCGGAGCCACTTCCTTCTTCTTGCCAATGTTCTTGATTTCGTCAATTAATTTGTCAAAAGAATCCTTGTCGAGTTTGATTCCTCGCTTTTCAAGAGCTTCCTTAATCTTAGCACGCTGGTCCTCACCTTTTTCTGGAGCAAAAAGAAGACCTATTGCCGCTCCTGCAATTGCACCACCCAAAAAGGCTGCTACCAATGCAAATCCATCACCTTTAGACATAATCAAACCTTTCTTTAAATGTTAATATTCCGTTTTCTTTCTCTATGTTTTTGTGGCAAAGATATGACATTTCACCTAAAAACCAACACTTTTTCGGATGTTTAACGTTTTTTCGCACTCAACTCTTTTGCAATCTGCCAAATAAGACCTAACTTTGTCAAAATTCATTCAATCTTTAGACACAAAACATTCAAATTCTAATTATAAAAAGAAAAAATTATGAAGAAGAACATCTTGATGGGTTTGGCGATTCTCGCTACCCTTTCCTTCGTTTCATGCAAATCATCTGAAAGCAGCTACAAGAAAGCTTACGAGAAAGCAAAGGCCCAAGAAATGGCAAGAACAAACACAGCCGATCAGGTAGAGACTGCGCCTGTAACTGTCACTCCTGTTGTGACAACTCCTGTAACCACTGTTGCTGCCAACACAGAGAACGACCGTCAGGAGCGACTCACCGTGATGAATGGTGGCACTCTGAAAGCCTTCAACGTGGTGTGTGGTTCATTCAGCAAGGTGGACAATGCCAACAACCTGCGCAACACACTTGTGAGCAAAGGTTATTCTGCTCAAGTGGCACAGAACCCAGAGACAGGCATGTATCGTGTGATTGCATCCTCATTCGACGACCGTGCTTCTGCCGTTGCATCTCGCGACCAACTTCGTGGCACTTATCCAGACGCTTGGCTTCTGTACAGAGCTTATTGATACGTAAAATACGCATTTACCACTTTTCTATACACAGCAGCCATCATCTTTATTGGTGGCTGCTGTCTTTTTATTATATTATTGTATGGACGAACTACTTCATATCACGGAAGAAATCAGCGGCATCCTATGGGGCTGGCCCATGATTATCCTGTTGTTGGGCACTCACATCTATCTAACCATTCGATTAAAATTTCCACAGAGAAAGATTTTCACTGCCATCAAACTCTCGGTGCAGAAAGACAAGAACGCCAAAGGAGATGTAAGTCAGTTCGGGGCTTTGGCAACCTCTCTGGCTGCCACAATCGGAACAGGCAACATCATCGGCGTGGCCACAGCAGTCAGCCTTGGAGGTCCGGGTGCCGTGCTATGGTGCTGGCTTACAGGTGTGTTTGGTATTGCCACCAAATATGGAGAAGGTCTGTTGGCCATCAAATACCGTGAGAAGACCCAAGATGGACGCATGCTGGGCGGTCCCATGTTTGCACTCAAGAACGGCTTAAACATGAAGTGGCTGGGCATTCTCTTTTGTGCATTTGCCGCTGTTGCCGCATTTGGAATAGGAAACACCGTACAAGCCAATGCCATCAGCGAGAATCTCTCCATACAATGCAATAGTTTCTTAGATCCGCTCCACACAAAGATCATCGTGGGATTTATCCTCTCCACGCTGGTGGGTTTCGTGGTGATAGGAGGAGTCAAGAACATTGCCAAATGGTGCACAACTCTTGTACCATTCATGGCTTTGTTCTATGTGCTGGGATGTATATATATTCTGTGTGCCAACCATGCCTACCTGAAGGAGGCTCTCTCCCTCATCTTCAACGAGGCCTTCTCTATGAAAGCCGTTGGAGGTGGCACGACAGGAACCGTAGTGATGATGGCTGCCAGATATGGCATTGCACGTGGCCTCTTCTCCAACGAGTCTGGCTTGGGCTCAGCTCCCATTGTGGCTGCAGCCGCACAGACAAAGAACCCCGTCCGTCAAGCATTGGTTTCTTCCACAGGCACCTTTTGGGACACAGTGATCATTTGCGCCATCACAGGCATGGTGATTGTGTCAAGCATCATCGCATATCCTGAAATCAGCAGAGAAGATGGAGGCATGCTCACAGAGAAAGCCTTTGGCATGATTCCGTTTGTGGGCAAACCCATCCTCACTTTCGGCATCCTCACCTTCGCCTTCTCCACCATTTTGGGATGGAGCTACTATGGAGAGAAAGCCATGGAGTTTCTCTTTGGCATACGAAGCATCATCTTCTACCGCATCGTGTTTATTCTCTTTGTGTTTGCAGGCTCAACCATGAGTCTGGCAGTGGTTTGGAATTTGGCAGACATCATGAACGCACTCATGGCCATTCCCAACATACTCTCCCTCCTCTTCCTCTCTGGTGTGATGGCAAAAGAGACGAACTACTATCTTTGGGAAGGAAATCTGGACGAAGACTTGCACGAAAAAGAGAACCAACAAGTCATGCCCTGAAAAGGCAAGGGATTTGCATTGATGAACCATCTAAATCTACTTTCTAACGGAAACGAAGAAGGTCTCATTGATTGTCATGCTGATGCAGAACAGTCCAACCATAGAGATTGCAGGAGAATTTTTTGAGCAATGAATGCTTCGGGAACTCTATATTGGGGAATGAAAGACCACCCACTGCCACCAGATGAGATGAAGAAGGTGTGTGCCGAGATGAAGAGATGTGGGAAAACAATGCGAGAAATGGCGCACACAGAAACAACGGATGTTCAAATCATTCGCAATGGGTGATCATTCATGAACGGGAAAGGCTGTCAGCATGCCACAATAGTTCCCAATAAGAGGCTTCACCTCAAAAAAAGGGAGATAAAGTTTGGAATAGAGAAGAAAAGATTGTACCTTTGCAACCCCATTGGTGAATGGAGACATACAAACCATCTAAGGGGCTGACTGGATTTGACAGCAAGATGAGGTGGTACGTAAGCATGCAGAGAGTTGTTGCCCCTCTCTTTAATCTCAGACATCAACAATTTAATTGGCGAAAATTCTTACGCTCTCGCTGCCTAACCGAAGTATAGTAGGTTGGCCTTATTCCCTTGCAAGGCGAGGGAACGAGACATCGCCCAGAAAGCTATCGTCCTGAAGCGGTCTGATCAGCGGTGCTATAAAATCGGGAATAGTCAATAGGTGTCTCGGTCTATTGATGAAATTTTAGAGAATAAGGATGCAGTTGGTGGTCTTGGTCTTGCTGCATCACGAAAATCGAAGGCAAGAATAAGCATGTAGAAAGCGTATGGCTTCCTTGTTTGGACGAGGGTTCAATCCCCTCCAGCTCCACTACATTACGCCTGAGGTTCAATCACCTCAGGCTTTTTTATTTCCTATCACCCATCGCCCCACTCTTCCTCATGCTCCAACGAACAATGGTGCAACGGCTAACGAACAATGGTGCAAGTACCCATGAACAATGGTACGATGAGCGATGAACAATTGTTCGATGGCCAACGCACCATGCGTGCGTTTTTTCCCTCATCAGCATGAAGTCATGAGGAATCCACAAATCATTGTGTCTTAATAAGATAAAGTATCTTGACCAGTTAGGCAAGCATCGTTCTCCGCAGACAGGAAACATACCAAGATACGCTTCGTTTCCTTGTCCACACGGTATATATCAGAACTTCTCATGCCAACCACCCATGCTATCTCTTCTCCATCCATGAGAAGCCACTGATGTTGCTTGGCAAAAAGGCTCACCTTCTGATCAGTCAAGTAATCACTTAATAGTTTCCGTTTGCCTCCCATACCGAAAGGCGCAAAACTGTCGCCCTCCTTGCAGAGACGCATTTTGAGTGGACCATGCAGTTTGTCTGCATCGAAATAAGCATATCTGGCATCTTTCTCGATACGCACATCTTTCCTGTCCATCAGCAACTGATGAACAAGAGGTATTCCGTATGACTCCGCCTCTACAATGAGACGTTCCCGGTCAATCAGCACCCTTCTATCCTTTGCCACAAAAATCCTTCCTGACTGATTCTTTGCTTTCAACATTTCCTTCATCTGTGGCCTGTTGAATCCCATAGGGGCAAGCAATGCGTGCAGGACAGAAATGGGAGAGACCTGTTTGTGAAGCACATTGAGCTGAATGACCAACTCCCCCAATTCATTTATGAGACTGCATTGTGCTATGGCTTCGCTGATGGCGTGCTCATAAACCCTCCTCACCTCATTGAGATTCTCCATGGTCGAGGAGATATTTTGCGATACTCCTTCATTGATGCGCTTCAAGAGAGGCATCACATCCAGCCTGACTATATTTCGGGCATAAATATCCTCAAGATTTGTATGGTCTGTCACATAGGATTGGGTGCGCTCTTGAAGATAAGAGAGAATGTGTTGACTGGTTACATTCAGCAAAGGACGAATCACCCTTCCACGTTTGGCCTGCATGCCGCAAAGCCCTCTGATGCCAGTTCCACGTGCCATGTTCAACAGCATGGTCTCAGTGTTGTCATCCAAATGATGCCCCACCGCAACTGCTTCGGCTTCTGCCTCCTTTCTTATCTGCTCAAACCAGCCGTAACGAAGTGAGCGTGCCGCCATCTCAATGCTCACTTTCTCTCGCTGCGCCACCTCTTGCGTGTCAAAGTCTGTTTGGTACAGTTTCCATCCGTTTTCTTCACAAAGACCTATCACGAATTGTTCATCACGCAGGCTCTCCTCTCCTCGCAGATGAAAGTTGCAATGCGCACCAATCACCTCATAGCCTAATTCATGTAGCACAAGGGCAAGGCACACCGAATCGGGGCCTCCGCTCAGACCCACCACCACCCTTGCTCCTTCTTTCAGCAAATCCTGAGCCTTGATGGTATTTTTTACTTGTTCTGTCAGGAAATCCATATTGTTTTGCAAAAGTAGAGAAAAACTGTGGATTAACAAAAAACACACCTCAAAAGTTGGTCGGAAAGGTGAAACAAGGCTTAAAAAAGGCTTTTAATCCATGCTTTTCCAAAATATTTTGAAAAAAAGTTCCGTTTGTTTTGTGATGTCAAAAAAATGAACTACCTTTGCACTCGCAATCGCAAACAACATCTGGTGCGTTGGATGAGAGGCTTAGTCAACGGTCTGCAAAACCGTGTACACCCGTTCGAATCGGGTACGCACCTCCCAATTAGAAATAGGATAACTTGTTCTTCTCAACAAGTTATCCTATTTATCTTTTACAGGAAGTTAAGGCTAAAAGCATCATCTTTTCATCGACCTCAATCAGCCATTAGGATGTGTATAGTTCATCCTACCCTATTCCTAAACACATTGCGAAAATGATGACACAGATATAATTGAAGAAAATCAGTGTCATAAACGTGTCCATATCACTTTTCAAGTATCCTGAAGAGGTGAACTGCTCGGATATATAATCTTTTTGACCAATGTGTGGATGCACAAAGCGTTCCATAATAAAATAGAACAAGAGACCGAGCATTATTCCTACCACAAATCCAACTGTCACGTCGCCCAAATAATGCACACCAAGATAGAGGCGGGTGAAGGTTGTGGTCAGCGACCAGAAGATGAGCGTGACTGTAACCTTAGGACTGCGGAAAAGGCAAGAAAGAAAGACTGCCATGCACATGGTGTTGCAGGCATGACCAGAGAAGAAGCCAAATCTACCTCCACGATACTCTCGCACCACATCCATCATATACATGAGGTGAGGGTCTTGAGTGGGTCGCCAACGCTCCACCATTGGCTTCACCATCCCCGAGCAGATTCGGTCAGCCACGACAATGAGCAGGGCCAAAGTGATATAGATCATGACCGACTCCTTCCATGTATTGTTCTTGAAGATGATAATGAGCAAGGCTATGATGACCAACGACCATGAAAAGGTATCTGTGACGGTAAACATCACATTGTCCCAGAAAAGGCTACTACTACCATTAATGGCGAGTGTCAATTGATGATCCAATTCGTTGATCTCATTCATACAATCTTGTTCTCCTATATATTATGTTTTAAAATAAGAATTCTTTTTCAGAGATTAAATCACCTCAGCCGCATTCACATGAATCCATCCAACTTTACCTTCTTCAAACTTCACCTCCATCCAATCTTTCATAGACTGGTCAAGAATCTTCACCTTTGAACCCTCATGAATGAGGAAGAGGTCTGTGCTGGTATCGCTTGGCGAACTCTTCACAGTAACAGATGGAGCAAGAATGATGGCAGTGTCACGATGCGTGCGATCAGCATACTGAGAAAGAGCAGCCATATTAGCAATCAAGACAATGACCAGCATCACCATAGCCCCATAGACACCTATCTTACGAAGAATGAGTTGAGACACGAACATATACACCAGCACTCCTAAAAGCAAAAGCACGAAAGCCGTGACACCAAGAATAGCCCATGCGTCGATACTCATACTGTTGGTCAGACCTCTCCACCAAGTGACGAAAAACATCTCTGATGGTGGCACCACCTTGTCGATTGTCTTTCCACGTGCCAGAGCAAGGTTGGCGCGAATGTCTGCATCGCCTGGATCAAGCAGAATGGCACGTTCGTAGTTCAGCACAGCCAAAGGTATCTCATCTTGCTTGTAATAGCAATTGCCCAAGTTGTAATACACTTCAGCAGCCACACCACTTGTCTTCAAGATAGACTCATAGGACTGGGCGGCCTCTGCATATTGTTCCTTCTCGTATAAAGCATCTGCCTCTGCCTTTGTCACAGCAAAGGAGAGCACTGAGATACAAACCAATATCGCCAATACATATACTCTTTTTGTCATAGGTTATCCTCCATTTTTGTGATGGCATCAATAGCACTATTATACACATTCTCCATGTTCTCATTCACATCTCCCGGTGCGTATCGGGCAAATTCACAATCGTTCAGCACCTTCATGAATTGAATGATCTGTTCTTCTTTCACCTGACGAGATTTCAGAGACTGCTCAATGTTCTCCTTGTTGAGAGACTCTTGTGACATGTTAAACTTATCACCCACATAGCCCCAAAGAGCACGGAGCACCTCGTCGTAGAAGCCATTTGCATCATGAGCAACAAGCAGATTCTTTGCTGTCTTCATGCGCCTGAGAGCCACTTTGTTGGCTTTCTTTCCACGAGAAAGAGCCACATTGGCATTGGCCTTCATCTGCTTACGGCCCACAATTAGAGCAATCACGAAGAGAAGGAGCGGAACAAGATGAGCCATCCAATACTTCCACGTTCCAAAGAAGGTGTCGTCAGGCTGATGCATGGTCACCTCACCTTTCTTGATAAAACGAATATCCTGATTCAGTTGCTGCACATCTTGTTGCTGGCCTGAATAGTTTGACACGCTCTGACGAGTTCCTCCCTTGCCTTTATTCACCTTTAGTGTATAAGGCTCTGTGGCTAAAGTCTTATAAGATCCAGACTCTGTATCAAAGTAGATGAACTGAACTGCAGGAATATCATAATTGCCTGCATGACGAGGCACAAAGAGGTATTCAAAATCCTTCGTGCCTGCCAATCCCGAACGAGTAGGCTCGAACTTGTCATTGACCTTAGCATCATAAGTCTCAAAGTCCTTAGGGAATTTCACCTCTGGAATAGATATCAACTTCATGTTGCCATTTCCCTTCACACTGATTCGCAAGGTTACTGCATCATTCGCATCCACCTCTCTGGTGCTGATACTGGAAGACATAGAGAAACGACCTACTGCTCCTGAGAACCCTACAGGTGCATCAGGAAGGGGCGTCACTTGAATGGTCAAAGAAGGAGTGGTAATCTTACGCTTCAATTCGGTATAGCCACTCTGCCCATTGAAGAACGCTTCGATTGGGTCCATATTGCGGTTACGAGTGACAACCACACCTTCGTATGTAATAGAAGGTATAGTTAGTTTGCCTGATTTCTGCGGGAAAAGAAGGTATTGACTCCACACCACACTACGGTAGTTGCGTCCATTGTATGACTCAATCGTAAATTCCTTTGTGCGTGGAAGAGGTATTTCTTGAATCTGAAATCCATCAAGAGTTGGCAATTTACCATCTAACTGTATCAAATCCACCAACGTATAGATTTTATATGTAAGCAAAATGGCTTCTTGTTCATGTACTCTTGTGCGAGAGGCATTGGCTGTCATGAAGAGATCTTTAGAAGAGATACCCTGAGTTGGTGAAGACGCTTCTGCAGAACGAGCCACGCCACCCTGACCACCACTTCCATAAGAAGAACCAGTATTACCTGCATTGGGACTACCACCACCATTCGTACCCGAAGGAAGCACTCTCACATGCACAGGCTGTGATTTCACAGCCTTTCCATCCACCATGACCTTTGCACTTCCAATCGTATAAGAACCTGGCTTATCACTCAACAATACATAAGTGTATATGATACTATTGCTTTGAGAAGTACGCCCGTTTATCATCTGGAAACTGCTCTGAGAAGAGGTTGCAGGTCCATAGATTACCTCAAATCCACGAAAATCTGGAGCAACAAAGTTAGATACGTTCTGAGTATTGACCGTAAACTGCACTCTGAATTTCCCTCCTGCTTCTACTGTAGAAGGAGCAGAGGCTTGAAGTGTCACGCCTCCATCAGCAAAGGAACTGATAGAGAGCAACATAAATATCAATATATTTAGTGTTCGTTTCATCTGTCTTGACAAATTAAGATTATTCGCACCAGCCACTACCAATCTTTCTCTAAACTACGGCGACGATTGTTCTGTTGCTTGTTGAGTTTTCTCTGCACAGACTTCTCATCTTGTTGGGCAGAATTGAGGAGTTGTTCTGCTGCTTGATCACTCATGTCGTCCTTCTTAGGCTGAGACTCCTGCTGTTGAGACTTATCCTGCTCTTGTTGCTGATCTTTATTCTGCTTCTGCTGATTCTGATCCTGCTTGTCTTGTTGGTTCTTTTTTTGTTGATCCTTATTCTGGTCATCATCATTTCCACCACCATCATTCTTCTGCTTATCCTGATTCTTCTTTAACTGGTATTGAGCCATGGCCAGGTTATAGCGTGTCTCATCATCATTCGGATTGCAACGCAACGAACTCTTATAGAACTCTACTGCTCTCTGAAAAGCACCTACAGGATTACCACCTTGCTGACGAACAGCCCCCATGCCCTGAGCGTACCAGATATTGCCCATGTTATGAAAATTTCGAGCCTTGCGCATGGGATCGTTTGTGCCAATAGAATCAGCACGTCTATAGTTGTCAAAAGCCGTAGAGTCCTTCTCTTGCATCACGTAGGCATTTCCTAAATTATAGTAACCCTCGAACGAAGGACTCTTGGCTATAGATTTCAGATAATAGGTCTCTGCCTTCTCATATTGCTGCTGACGATAAGCCCTATTACCCAAACGAATGTAATCGCGGGCACTCTGAGCCATCATGGGCAACACAAGCGTCATCAATAATATACTTACTAAATATCTCCTCATTTTCAATGAACAGCACCTCATTAAAGAGTGCTGATTATCTAAATAGTTTGAATTTACCCAACAAATGGTTTTTCCTCTCCATGATGCAAAGTTCCGCTATCAGCACCATAAACAACAAGAGCGCAACAGCTACAAACTGCTCGTCATACGCTGAATACATAGATTGTGATATATCTTCTTTCTGCATCTTTCCTATCTCTTTTTCCAATATGGACTGCGCCACATCCGTCTGATCCACATGGGCATAAAGACCTCCACCTGCTTGAGCAATGCTCTTCCCTATCTCTTCATTGAGTTTTGTTGTAACCACATTACCAGAGAGATCACGCTTATAAGTTCCATCGCTCATGGGGATTGGACCGCCCTGCTCTGTGCCTACAGAAAGGACAAAAATACGAATGCCTTCTTTTCTGGCTGCTTTAGCAGCCTCTATAGCACCCTCCTCGTTGTCCTCTGCATCCGTAATCAATATAAGAGCTTTACCCACATTCTTTTTCTTGGAAAAGCCTGCTCTTGCACGATTGATAGCCTCTGCCATATTCGTACCTTGAATAGATATTGTAGATGGATTCAGTTGATCAAGAAACATCTTGGCAGATACATAATCACTGGTCAGAGGCAACAAAGTAATGGCACTTCCCGCAAAAGCCACAAGTCCCATCTTATCATCATCAAACTTTTCCACCAACTTACTTACAATCATCTTTGATTTGTCTAATCGACTTGGACTCACATCCTTGCACAGCATTGAGTTTGACACATCCACAGCAATAGCCACTTCAATGCCCGAACGCTTCACTTCCTCATTGCGAGTACCGTATTGAGGGCGAGCCAGCAACACAGCAATCAGTCCTAAAGCCAACATCATCAGACAAAACTTGACGTGACGACGCATAGGAGAGACATCTGGCATGAGGTCACGCATCAAGTTGAGGTCGCCAAACGACTTCATCTGCTTCTTCATTCTTAACTGCACCAACACATAGACGGTTGTCAGTACTGGAATGAGCAACAAGAGATATAAATATAATGGACTTGCAAATCTAAACACTGTAATTTCTCCTTTTTAATTGGTTCAACACTTTTCAACACCTTTGTCAAGGCAATCTTTTCAAAATGACCGTCCTCAGCAATATCTCAAGAAGAAGAACGAACAAGGCTGCAATGGCAAAAGGTTGATAGAGTTCTCCTCTTCGGCTAAACTGCTTCACCTTGAATTTTGTGCGTTCCATCTTATCTATTTCCTGATAGATGACATCAAGTTCTGCATTCTTCTTTGCTCGGAAATACTGTCCTCCTGTCTCTTCCGAAATCTTTGTCATGGCAGACTCATCAATCTCCACAGGCAACATGGCTGTTCCACCTGTAGGAAGTGGGTAAGGAGCCATACCATTCTGACCAATACCTATCGTGTAGATTCTAATTCCATACTTCTTCGCAATCTCTGCTGCTGTCTGTGGAGAAATATTGCCAGAGTTGTTCACACCATCTGTCAGCAAGATAATCACCTTTGATTTGGCAGGGCTCTCCTTCAGACGAAGAATTGAATTCATGATGCCATCACCTATCGCTGTACCATCATCAATGACACCACGAGCAGCCATATTGCAGTCCACACCATTATAGAGATTCATCAACACAGCATGGTCTGTGGTGAGCGGGCATTGCGTGTAAGCCTCACCCGCAAACATTGTCAAGCCTATATTGTCATTAGGTCTCCTCTCTATAAAGTGTTGAGCTATTTCCTTCAAAGCCTCCACACGATTAGGCTTAAAATCCTGAGCCAGCATAGAGGTCGATACATCCACCGCCAACATGATATCTATACCTTCCACATCTGTATCGCTCCAAGAGTGCTTACTCTGTGGACGAGCAAGGATGCACACCACAAGCGAGAGCAATATCAATCGAAGCAAGAAAGGGACATGCATGAGATAGAGACGGAACGTCTTTGGTTCTTTCACATACTTGGAAGTGTCTGGCACTTTCAAAGATGGCAGGCTTTGCTTAAAACGCATCACATACCATACTATATAGGGCACCAGTACTAATAGCAACAGGAAGAATAAAGGATTCTTATATTCCATCTTATAACGTCATCATATAAATTCTATAACCAACAAATATCAACACACCAAGCAACACGAGCCCCACCGCAACAAGACTGCCAATCAGCACCATCTTAGCCACCTTAGAACGCTTCTCCTCCACAATAACCACTTCTGGCTGACTCTTCTGCTCTGCTTCCTCCAACTTTGTCTGATTGATATACTCAATGGCATTCACCAAGTTGCGGTCATTCTCATTGATTAATGTACTGTATTTTGCAAACTTCACAAGGTCTGCCGTCTGGAAGAGTTCACGAAGTTCATTGATAGCATTCTCGTCATTGACCTCTTGAAGCCTCTGGATGATTTCAAATGAAGTCATCTCCATGGCATTGAAGCCATAGCGTTCATGAATATAATTACGAAGCGTGTCAGTCAATTGAGTATAGTATTCCTTCGAGTCTTCCTTCTGCCAGATCTTTTCCTCCTTCATCTGTTCTATCTTCTCCATCGCCACCTTGTGAGGAGGCAAATGACGTTTGCGACGAATACGACGGAGGATTGGCTTGTTCTTTTTCAGTCGATATATCACATAAGCCAACAGACCCGCAATTAACATGGCCAAGAGGACAAACCAAATGACTTGACGCCACTCTGCCCAATCAAAAGGAGGAGCCAACTCTCCTTTCATGCCAAAGATGCTGTCTGCGTGAAGGGTGTCTATATCAAAAGTAAGCACTTTGAGTGCCAGTCTCTTTGACAGATATTCCTGACCGTCCACGCTCACCTTCATCTCGGGGAAGAGATACAACGCCGAATCGAAAGAAGTGAAATAGTACCGACGGGAGAGCATCATGCGCTTACCGTCATTCAAGAAACTCGTATCAACCTTCTCTGATCTTACGAACTCCAATCCAGGAGCAACCTGTTGAAGAGAGTCCCATTCTGGCAAATCCACTTGCTTCTTGACATCAGTCGTCACCTCAAGCGTCAGACCTATTCTCTGTCCGATAAAGATGCCAGCCGAGTCCAATTTTGCTTCCACTGTCACTTGAGCCTTTGTTTGTACAAAGACTGCAAATGAAAGGAAAAGTAACAGTATATATCGGTCAATAGTTTTCATTTATATTCCTCATGTTTTTGCATCCATAGACTAAGCCCTTCTCTTGAAGAGGTTCATCAATGCCTTCACATAATCTTCATCTGTCCTCACAGAAATATTGTCAATATTAGACTTCGTAAAAGCCTGCTTCAGCCATGCCTGATGAGTCACCCACCACTCATGATGTGCACGACGCATAGCACTTGAAGAGGTGTCCACGAAAATATCCTTGCCTGTCTCCGCATCCTTCATCTTCACAATGCCCACATCTGGCAGTTCCACCATGCGGCGATCATAAATTTGAAGAGCCACAACATCATGACGCTTGTTTGCAATAGTCAATTGATTGGTATAATCATTGGGGTCGAAGAAGTCACTCAAGAGAAACACTGTGCAACGCTTCTTGATGGCATTGGTCATAAATTGAACAGCAAAACCCACATCCGTCTTCTGGCTTTCTGGTTGAAAAGAGAGCAATTCCCTAATGATAAAAAGAATATGCTTTCTACCCTTCTTTGGAGGAATAAATTTCTCCACCTTGTCAGAAAAAAAGATGACGCCAATCTTGTCATTATTCTGAATGGCGGAAAAAGCCAAAGTGGCAGCCACTTCTGTAAGCAGTTGCCTTTTCGATTGCTTCTGAGTGCCAAAGTCCAAAGAGCCCGACACATCCACCAACAGCATCACTGTCAGTTCACGCTCCTCCTCAAAGACCTTCACATAAGGCTTCCCAAAACGGGCAGTCACATTCCAGTCGATGTCACGAACATCATCACCATACTGATATTCCCTCACCTCACTGAATGCCATACCTCTACCCTTGAAGGCTGAATGGTATTCACCTGCAAAGATATTATTGGAGAGACCCTTGGTCTTGATCTCTATCTTTCTGACTTTCTGTAAGAGTTCTTCTGTCTCCATTATGGAACTTCCACCTTGTTCAAAATCTTACTGATAATCTCTTCCGATGTCACGTTGCTTGCTTCTGCCTCATAGGTCAAGCCTATACGGTGGCGCAACACATCATGAGCCACAGCACGCACATCCTCTGGAATAACATAGCCACGATGCTTGATAAAGGCATAAGAGCGAGCTGACAAAGCAAGATTGATGCTGGCACGTGGAGAACCTCCAAAGCCAATCAAGCCATTCAACTCCTTGAGATTATATTTCTCAGGATAACGAGTGGCAAAGACAATATCTGTGATGTATTGTTCTATTTTCTCGTCCAAATACACCTCACGCACCACCTTACGGGCTTCCTCTATCTCCTGAGTGCCCATAACAGGACGAATATCCATTTTCTCCCCACTTATATTCTGACGAATAATCCTCTTCTCCTCTTCCAACTTAGGATAGTCTATCACTACCTTCAGCATAAAACGGTCCACCTGAGCCTCTGGCAGAGGATAAGTGCCCTCCTGTTCAATAGGGTTTTGGGTGGCCAACACGAGGAAGGGCTTTGGAAGTTCGTATGTCTGAGTAGAGATAGTCACCTGCCGTTCCTGCATCGCCTCAAGCAATGCACTCTGCACCTTGGCTGGAGCACGGTTGATTTCATCCGCCAACACGAAATTAGCAAACACAGGGCCTTTCTTCGCCTTAAACTCTCCATCCTTCTGTGAATAGATCATCGTACCTATCACATCAGCAGGAAGAAGATCGGGGGTAAACTGAATACGAGAGAACTGAGCATCAATCAGAGACGCCAAGGTCTTGATGGCCTTTGTTTTCGCAAGACCTGGCACACCTTCAAGCAACACGTGTCCATCAGAAAGAAGACCCAACAAGAGGGACTCCACCAGATGTTTCTGACCTACGATGGCCTGATCCATACCTGTCATCAGATTGGTCACAAACGTGCTATGACGTTCAATTTTCTCGTTTAATTCTCTAATGTCAATAGCTTCTGCCATATTTTTCTATTTTTACATACTTATTACATGCAAAGATACACCATTTTACCCACTTTCCACTCCTTTCATCTCTTAAAAATTCTTGTATTTCCCTGTTTTTAAGAGTAATTATATTTTTCCGAGATAAAAAAGAAAAGAACTTTGTCTTGGGTTTTCTTGATCACCCATCAACAAAGTCCTCATCATTCAACATGCGTTCGACGAATTCAGAAGATGAAGCAGCAGGCTTCAATGGTTGTCAGCACACCTTTTCAATCATACTTCTTCTCTTTCATTTTTAGCTAAAAATCATGGGTGATTCAAGAGGTTTTTCCCTACAGTGCAAGAAGAACAAAACGATTCTGGCACGTTTTGTTGCTGACTGGCTCTCACAAGAACGCGAACGATGTTATCCCTGCATCCAATAATCCACATATCTTCTTCAAACATAATAATTTATGGATGCCATAGAGCACCATGCTTATGGAGTCAGAAACGCACCATTGTTCATAGGGTATCGAATAATTGTTCATGGGCACTTGAAGCATTGTTCGTTGGCCTTTGAACAATGGTGCGTTGGAGCACGAAGAACGCTTCGGGCATGCGACAAAAAAATGGCAGGATCTCCCTGCCATTTCATTCTTACACACACCTGCTTTTATTTCTCCCTCCTAACAATAGAGGTAGGCGTGGTAAACTCGTCAAACTCACGCAAATTTACATCTTAAGGAAGTTTCACCACCGCCCCAACTGGTACATTGTTAGGATCAGCAAAGGTATTTACCCTAATGATAGCCCTTACCGAATCCTTTGTGCCATAATACATCTGAGAGATACGTGTGAGCGACTCTCCCTTCTGCATCTTGTGGGTAGATGGTCGAGCAGGCTCTTTAGGTTTAGCGACATCTTCAGTCCTCTTGATGCTGTCTTGCCTTGCAGCCTCAACAGCAGCAGTTTCCACAGCCTTGATGCTATCCGCCTTTTGTATCGCTAACTTCAGCGAATCTTCATTCACCTTTGGAGCAGGCTTCACTGTCTTGGTCTTCTTTTCTATTTCTGGCACCTTCTCCACCTTCTCTATATTATAGAAAGTACGCACCAAGAAGAATGCCACAGCACCCAGCAGCATTAGCACCAGAACCACAATCCATATTCGTTTGCGCACCTCCTTCTTCTCCACTTCTTCCGCATCATCTTCCTTCTTTTCCTTCTCTGGAGAAGCAGGAGCCATCACACGGTTGAATGCTTCCTGACGTTTTTCTTTTTCAATAGAAGTATTGGTTGCCTGCATCTGCTCTTCAACCATCGTCTTCTCTGTCTCTACATCTACCGTTGAATCAGACTCTTCCTCTTCCGACAAAGAACTCGCAAATGCCTCAGCCTGATTCTTTTCCTCTGGAGTAGCATTTGACTCCAATCTCTCCAACAGTTTCTCAAGACGAATCTTCTCAGCATTGGCTCTACGAGCCTCCTCCACAGCAGTTTCCATCTTAGACTTAGCATCTTCATACTGTTGGCGCACCTCTTCCACACTCTCTGGCGTAGAAATCAAGAGATCTATTCCTGCAAAATCATTTTGAGGCAACTCCACCTTCTCGGGCTCTGGAACTTGAATCAACTCCTCTATCTCATCTGTTGCTTCTTCTTTCTCCTTCACAGGCTCTTCAATAATGGGCTCATCCATTTCCGCAGGCTGTTCTGCATCTGCAAACTTCTCTACTTCCACCACGCTCTCTGCCATCTCTCCTTCTTTCTTGTTCAATAGTTCCATTACCGTGTCATCGGCAGTGAAAGACACCTTCTTATAGCCAGGTATGACGATACGCTCACCATTCGACACATTCACACTCTCACGCGGTTCTACTGACACCAACTTTAAAGTGCCCAAACCCTTAATCTTCACCACATCCTCACCACCTCGCAAAGCATCAATAATCGTGTCAAAGAAGGCCTTGGCAAAAGCCTCCGCTACCTTCTTTTGTATATTGGAATGCTGTGTGAGCGCATCAACAATATTCTGGAATGAAAGTTTCTCGTTCATAGACAGTTTATTCTTTATTTGTTGATAGAAAAGTTACTCCATATTTAATTTCTCCTTCAATGCCGCACTCAGTTTATAACTCAACGTTGTCTTTGAAGGAATCACCATATAAGTTTTAGTCGTTGGGTTATAAATCTTACGCTCTGCCTTCTCACGAGGCTCAAAAGAGCCGAAGCCCTGAATGGTCACACTGTTACCGTCTGCGATATTGGTCACCACAGCATCAATCAGCGAAGAAGAAAGTTCCTTCACCTCGTCAATCTCAAAACCACTCTTCTGAGACAACTTTTCTATAAACTCTTTGTTTGTCATTGATATTTTTTCTCCTTAATCAATTAGCAAGCATTATCGTTATCGGACTCCTATTTTCTCACCTGACCATATAGGTCAAAGTCATCAGAGTCCACAATCTTCACATCATAAAAAGCACCTCTTCTCAACACACCATCAGCAACAGGAATCAGCACCTCTGGATCAACCTCTGGCGAGTCAAACTCTGTTCTTCCCACATAATACTCGCCTTCCTTTCGGTCAATAATCACTTTCAAAGTCTTGCCTATCTTCTCTGCCTGTACCTCGCCAGAGATACCTTGCTGAATATCCATCAGTTCACTCAAACGCTTCTGTTTTACCTCATCAGGCACATCATCCTCAAAGTTCTTCTGAGCAGGTGTACCCTCTTCCTCAGAATAAGCAAAAGCACCCATCCTCTCAAAGCGAGCCCAGCGCACAAACTCCTTGAGTTCCTCAAACTCCCTGTCTCCCTCACCAGGGAAGCCCACCATCAACGTGGTACGGAGACAAATGCCTGGCACTTCCTCCCTGATACGTCTGATCAGTTCATAAGTTTCTTCCCTGTTTACATGGCGTTGCATGCCTGCAAGAATCTTCGTGCTCACATGCTGAAGTGCTATATCAAGGTATTTACACACATTCTTTCTCTCTCTGACCACACGAAGCAATTCCCAAGGGAAATTCATTGGATAAGCATAATGTAGTCTAATCCACTTGACACCCTTCACATCGCTAATACGCTCTATGAGTTCGGCAATTCTTTGTTCACCATATAAATCAAGTCCATAATATGTAAGTTCTTGAGCGATTACCTGAAACTCCTTCACACCTTTGCCCACCAAATGCTCCACCTCTTCCACTATCTCCTCCATCGGACGACTCTGGTGCCTGCCCGTGATGATAGGAATGGCGCAGTAAGCACAATGGCGGTCACATCCTTCTGAAATTTTCAAATATGCATAATGCCCTGGAGTTGTTAATCTTCGTTCATACTGACAATCTGCACGATAAGCCTTTCCAAGGTCATTCAGCAATTCTGTCCAGTCAAACTTGCCATAAAACTTATCCACTTGAGGAATCTCATGTCCCAGTTCCTTCATGAAACGCTGTGACAGACAACCCATCACATACACTTCCTTCACACGACCCTCTTCCTTTGCCTCACACAATTCCAGAATCATGTTCACACTCTCCTCCTGTGCATCCGAAATGAAGCCACATGTATTCACCACCACAATTTCCCCTTGAGGGTTCTCGCTATCGTGAGTAACACGATAACCATTCAGTTCCAACTGACGAATCAGTCGCTCCGAATCCACCAGATTCTTGGAGCATCCCAACGTGATAATATCTATTGTATTCTTTCTCATTAATCTTTGATCTAACTCGCCTGCGAGTTCATTCCCTTTATTTATATTTCATTAGGGGAACAAATCATTTTCTACAGACAATTACTCTCCAAAGAGACTATCCACAAATTCTTTTCTGTTGAAAGCCTGAAGATCCTCCATACCCTCACCCAATCCGATGTAACGTACAGGAATCTTAAATTGGTCACTGATGCCAATCACCACACCGCCCTTAGCTGTGCCATCCAACTTTGTGATTGCCATTGAGGTCACTTCTGTTGCCTTGACAAATTGCTTAGCCTGCTCAAAAGCATTCTGTCCTGTAGAGCCATCCAATACCAGCATCACATCATCTGCATCATACCCTGCAGCCTTCTTCACTGCATTCTTCATCTTAGTCAGTTCATTCATCAGACCCACCTTATTGTGCAGACGACCAGCCGTGTCTATCAGCACAACATCTGCCTCATTTGCCTTCGCTGAAGCCACTGCATCAAAAGCCACACTGGCAGGATCACTACCCATTTGTTGCTTTACCACAGGTACACCCACTCTCTCGCCCCAAATACTTATTTGTTCCACTGCAGCAGCACGGAAAGTATCAGCAGCACCCAAGTAAACCTTTAGACCTGCCTCCTTAAACTGATAAGCCAACTTACCAATGGTAGTGGTCTTACCCACACCATTCACGCCCACCACCAAAATGATGTATGGCTTGTGAGCCCCATCTGGAATCTGGAATCCCTCCGTATCCTCACTATTGTTTTCCGTCAATAGCGAGGCAATCTCCTCACGAAGAATATTATTCAACTCATCTGTATCAACATACTTGTCACGAGCCACACGCTCCTCTATACGCTGAATAATCTCCAGTGTAGTCTCCACACCCACATCGCTCGTGATGAGCACCTCTTCCAAACTATCCAACACATCATCGTCCACCTTTGACTTACCTGCCACAGCACGAGCAATTTTGCCAAACACGCTTTCCTTTGTTTTGGCAAGACCATTATCCAGTGTTTCCTTCTTCTTTTTGGAAAAAAAATCAAAAAATCCCATATCCTCTCTTTTATGTCTTATAAGATGTACAAAGATACATCCTTTCTGTGAAAGAAACAAAAAACCCCTCCAAAAAATGGAGAGGTTCTGTGTTTTTAGTTGCAGAGAGTCTCTAAAAGCATTCCACAACAATATGTTTTGAATAGAATCCGTCAGATGTTTGGATTATTTCTTCATGTACTCCTTAACGAGTTCTGATGGAATCATCTGCTCATCAAATGCATAAGCACCAGTCTTTGGAGACTTAACCATCTTGATGACTTTAGTGTAAGAGCGACCATCCTTGATGTGGAGGGTTGCGACGGTTTTCTTTGCCATAGTAGTCTATCTTATTTAATCTCCTTGTGAATTGTCATTCTCTTAAGGATTGGGTTATACTTCTTAAGCTCCATACGGTCTGGAGTGTTCTTGCGGTTCTTTGTAGTGACGTATCTTGATGTGCCTGGAAGACCGCTATCCTTCATTTCTGTGCATTCAAGAATTACCTGCACACGATTACCTTTAGCTTTCTTTGCCATTGTTTTGTTCTCCTTACTTTAATTGATTAGCCAATAACCTGGATGTCCTTCCATTCGCAGTGTCCCTTTGCGACAGCCTGCTTCAAAGCAGCGTCAAGACCAATACGGTTAATAATACGCAAACCTGCAGCGCTCACCTTGAGCACAATCCAGCAATCTTCTTCTACATAGTAGAATTTCTTTGTGAACAAGTTGACATCAAAAGTCCTCTTAGTTCTACGCAGTGAGTGAGATACGTTGTTACCAACCACTGCCTTTTTACCTGTAATCTGACAAATTTTTGACATTTTGTTTTATCGTTTTGTAATTTTCAAATCTAAATTTTACTTTGGAGAAGTACAGGTTTCTGCCATTCCCACGAGCCCGCAATGCCCGTTTTGCGAAATTGGAACGCTTAACCCTTTTTGTTTTTGAAAATTGGGGGTGTTTCTTTTTCTTCTTAATCCTATAAAGGCTTCAAGTCGTCTTTGGAGATTGAGATCATCCTCTCTATCCTGCCAAAAGAGTCTTACGAATATCTTTCTCTTTCAGTATTTTGAATTTCCATTCTCATTCCTCAAGAGAGTACATCCTCGTGATTCGGTTGGGATTCGAACCCAAGACCCACAGCTTAGAAGGCTGTTGCTCTATCCAGCTGAGCTACCGAACCAACCTCTATGAGATTGCATGTGGTTAGACCACACTATACAACTACGCAAGCAAGCCTGCGGAATTTGCGGATGCAAAGGTAGAAATTTTATTTGAACCATACAAGTTTAGCCCCAATAAATTTCCAGCATTACGTGATTTTTATGCTTTCGAGCACGTAAAACGTACCTCTCAGCCCCAAAATGTTATCCTATCAATGCATCAGCCAAGGTTTTAAGAGCCTCAATCGTCTTTGCTTTCACCGTTGATTCAACAGTCACAACAGGCTCAACAATGGTCACATCTTTCATGCTTTCCATTGCTTCCCTCATCTTTTTTCCTGCCATAGGAGCCCATGTTCCATTCTCCACAATACCCACCTTGCGATTCCTATAGGTCTTGATGCGCAAATGATTGATGAAATCTTCCATAATTGGCATCATATCACCATCATAAGTTGGAGCACAGAGCACCATCCTGTCATAGCGGAACGCATCCTCCACAGCCTCATGCATATCCTCACGAACGATGTCAGCTGTAGCCACCTTCACATTGCTCTTCTCGCGGATGATGTCTGCCAGCTTCATAGCAGCCTGAGCCGTATTTCCATGAAGTGAGCAATAAGCAATAAAGACACCCTCGCTCTCTGGCTCATATTTGCTCCACGTGTCATAAAGTTGTGTGTATTCAGAAAGGTTGCCCTCCAACACAGGACCATGCAACGGACAAATCTTGTCAATGTCAAGTTTTGCTATCTTCTTGAGCAACTGCTGCACCATTGCGCCATATTTACCCACAATATTGAAATAATAGCGACGCGCCTCACATGCCCAACCTTCTTCATCTTCCTCTTCCTTGCAGAGCGCACCAAACTTGCCAAAACTGTCTGCAGAGAAGAGAATCTTAGTCTGCGCATCATAAGTCACCATCACCTCTGGCCAATGCACCATAGGAGCCATGAAGAACTGCAATGTGTGCTGACCGAGAGAGAGCGTGTCACCCTCCTTCACAGCCTGCAGGCGATCAGAGAAATCCACATCGAAATAACGCTTAAACATCGTCACAGCCTTCTGCGAGCAAACAGCCACCATATTGGGATACTTCTCCATGACCATCTGAATGCAACCACTGTGGTCTGGCTCCATGTGCTGCACCACGAGATAATCAGGAGTCTTGCCAGCCAGAGCCACCTCAAGATTCTTCTGCCACTCATCTTTCTTGCACACATCCACCGAGTCCATAATGGCTATCTTCTCGTCATCAATCAAAAAAGAGTTGTACGAAACGCCCAATGGCACCTCAATCTGACCTTCAAAGAGGTCAATGTCAAGATCATCCACACCGATGTACTTCACACCAGGTGCTATCATATCATATTTCATCTGTCTATTATATATAATGTGTGGAGTGGAAAACACTTCACCCCACACTTCTATTACATCTCTATTACTTCAATCTTTTCTGAATGGCAGCACTCTCAGCCTCATAACCAGGCTTATTGAGGAGTGCAAACATGTTCTTTTTGTAAGCCTCCACACCAGGCTGGTTGAATGGATTCACACCCAACACCAAACCAGAGATACCACAGCCCTTCTCAAAGAAATAGATAAGCTGGCCTATGTTATACTCATCCAGTTTCTCGATAGACACCTTGAGATTTGGCACGCCACCATCCACATGAGCCAACTGAGTACCAAGTTCCGCCATCTTGTTCACCTCGTCAATACGTTTGCCAGCCAAGAAGTTCAGACCGTCAAGGTTCTCCTCGTCAGCAGGCACCTCCAACGTTGTGTTAGGATTCTCCACTGAAATCACAGTCTCAAAGATCGTGCGCTCACCATCCTGAATCCACTGTCCCATGGAGTGAAGGTCGGTCGTAAGATCTACAGACGCAGGGAAGATGCCCTTGCCATCCTTTCCCTCGCTCTCGCCATACAACTGTTTCCACCACTCACCAAGGTTATGAAGTTTAGGCTGATAGTTAGCCATAATCTCAATCTTCTTGCCACTCTGATAGAGAGCATTACGAATAGCCGCATACACAGCCGCAGGATTCTTCTCACATGCCACACTACTGTCACATTCCTTCTCCATGTCCTGCGCACCCTTCACAAGTGCCTCAATATCAAATCCCGCCACAGCAATGGGGAGCAGACCCACAGGAGTGAGCACAGAGAAACGTCCACCCACATTGTCAGGGATGATGAATGACTTATATCCTTCCTTATCTGCTGTAGTACGTGCAGCACCCTTCTTTGCGTCAGTAATTGCCACGATCACCTTCTTTGCCTCATCCTTACCACGCTGGTCCTCACACATCTTCTTCAACAGACGGAAAGTGATGGCAGTCTCTGTAGTAGTACCAGATTTAGAGATATTAATCACACCAAACTTCACACCCTTCAGGTAACCCATCAACTCAGTCAAGTAATCCTCGCCAATGTTGTTGCCCGCAAAGAGGATGCGTGGAGCATTTGAAGGCTGAAGCCAGCCAAAACTATTTGAAAGGGCATCGATCACCATGCGAGCACCGAGGTAAGAACCACCGATACCTGCCACGACCACAGCCTCACAGTTATCTCTCAGCACTTGAGCCGTCGCATTCAATTCAGCCAAAAGTTCGGGAGTGATAGAACTGGGCAGATGAAGCCAACCGAGGAAATCATTTCCCTCACAAGTTCCAGCCTCAAGAGCCTCCTGCGCAGCCTTCACCTGAGGCTCAAAAGTCTTCATAAAGTCTGCTTCTACAAATGCGTTCGCTTTGCTAATATCTATTTTCATATTCTATATTGTTAATAAAACAGGTTAATATAATTATCTTAATGAGTCACTCAAAATCTTGATTTCCACAGCAGGTGCAATCTTCTCATAGAGAATATTATACATGGCGTCCAAGATAGGCATATTCACATGATAGTGCTTATTGAGAATCTTCATGCAGTTAGTGCCATAATAGCCCTCTGCTATCATTTCCATCTCCAACTGAGCCGTCTTCACACTATAGCCCTGACCAATCATCGTGCCAAACACACGATTTCTGGAGAAGTTAGAGTACATCGTCACAAGCAAGTCACCCATATAAGCCGAGTCGCTCACATGTCGGTCGCCAGGCTGAACAGCCTTCAGGAAACGTTTCATCTCCTGCAAAGCGTTACACACCAGCACTGCCTGAAAGTTGTCGCCCAACTTCAAGCCATGACAGATACCTGCCGCAATGGCATACACATTCTTTAGCACTGAAGAATACTCAATACCCTCAATATCTGTAGAAACATTGGTCTTCACATACTTATTAGACAAGAGATCCGCCACCATTTGGGCATTTTCCTCATTGGTGCATCCCACAGTCAAATAGCAGAGGCGATCCAGTGCCACCTCTTCTGCATGGCTCGGACCACCAATACACGCAACCTGCTCCTCCGGCACATTATACTGCCTCTGGAAATACCTGCTCACCGTCAGACTATCATCAGGCACAATACCCTTAATAGCCGTCACCACCATCTTCTCCCGCATGTTTGTCTTCAACTTCTTCAGATGGCTCTTCATATAAGGCGAAGGTATCACAAATATCAGCGTATCGTTATTCTTCACCACCTCATTCAGGTCACTCGAAAAATTAATTCTGTCCACATCAAAGTGGAGTCCTGTCAGATAAGCAGGGTTATGGTGCAAGCGCTTGAAGTCCTCAATACGGTCTTCCCTGCGCATGTACCAAGTTATCTTTTCTTCATGGCTCATGACAATCTTTGCGATTGCTGTTGCCCAGCTGCCGCCTCCCAAGATTGCCACCCTACCACAAGATTGAAACTGCATAGCTTTTAATGTTTAGCGTTTCGTGTTTCGTGAAAAACAAGCCCTTTTGCAAGGAATCCCAGTTCTTCACTCCTCACTTTTCACTCTTCACTTTAGTTCTCGATTTTTGAGAGAATAACATCCAACTCATCTACAGAAGGTTTCTGAATGTCGAGTTTATACTTCTTCAGCACCTCGCCAATCTGCTGTTGCACCTTCTGAGCCTTCTCTTCTGCCAAATCACTCACAAGATTATAGCCAATTTTATAAAGCACAGGCACGATATCCTCGCTAAAGCCCAACTCCACAAACTTCTCTACACCATCACGTGGAGCCTTCTTCTCAGGCTTCATGGTTGGGAAGAGCAAAACCTCCTGAATCGTGGGCTGACCCGTCATCAATATTGCCAGACGGTCAATGCCAATGCCTATACCAGAGGTAGGAGGCATGCCATACTGCAAGGCACGCAAGAAGTCATGGTCAATCACCATTGCCTCATCGTCACCCTTGTCTGCCAACTTCATCTGTTCCACAAAACGAGCCTCCTGGTCTATTGGATCATTCAGCTCAGAATAAGCATTAGCCAACTCCTTGCCATTCACCATCAGTTCAAAGCGCTCAGTCAAGCCCGGCTTAGAACGGTGCATCTTGGTCAGCGGAGACATCTCCACAGGATAGTCCGTGATGAAAGTAGGCTGAATGAAAGAACCCTCACATGTCTCACCAAAAATCTCGTCAATCAACTTGCCACGTCCCATCGTGTCATCCACCTCTACGCCCACCTTCTTAGCGGCCTCACGCATCTCCTCCTCACTCATCGCCTCAAGGTCATAGCCCGTCTTCTCCTTGATTGCCTCAAGAATAGGCAAACGTCGGAAAGGAGCCTTGAAACTCACGATGTTCTCACCAATCTTCACTTCTGTCGTGCCATTCACAGCCACACAGATCCTCTCCAGCAACTGCTCCGTGAATGTCATCATCCAGTTGTAGTCCTTATAGCTCACATAAAGCTCCATGCAAGTGAACTCTGGATTGTGGCTACGGTCCATACCCTCGTTGCGGAAGTTACGACCAATCTCATACACACCCTCAAATCCGCCCACGATCAGACGCTTCAGATAAAGCTCCGTAGCAATACGCAAGTAAAGATCCACATTGAGCGCATTGTGGTGAGTAATGAAAGGACGGGCTGACGCACCACCTGCAATCTGCTGCAGAATTGGAGTCTCCACCTCGGTGAAACCAGCCTCGTCAAACACCTGACGCATTGTTCTCAAAATTGTTGCACGCTTCAGGAAAGTGTCCTTCACCCCATTGTTCACCACCAGATCCACATATCTCTGACGATAGCGGAGTTCTGGATCCTCAAAAGCATCAAACACCTGTCCATCCTTCTCCTTCACGATTGGCAGAGGCTTCAGGCTCTTAGCCAACACCGTCAGCGACTGAGCGTGCACACTAATCTCGCCAGTCTGCGTGCGGAACACAAAACCCTTCACGCCTATGAAGTCACCCAAGTCGAGCAACTTCTTAAATACCTGGTTGTAAAGATCCTTGTTCTCCTCTGGACAGATGTCGTCACGAGTCACATACACCTGAATTCTGCCCTTCGAGTCTTGAAGTTCCACAAAGCTGGCCTTACCCATCACACGGCGGCTCATCATGCGACCAGCCACACACACCTCCCTGAGAGGTTCGGTAGGATTACCCTCCTCGTCCACCGGTGGATCCTTAAACTCTGCTATAATATCTGTCGAAAAAGCATCTGTGGGAAATTCTGCTGCTGGATAAGGGTCTATGCCCATGTCCTTCAATGCCTGGAGATTATTCCTTCTGTTAATCTCCTGCTCGGAAAGTTCGAGTACGTTCATTATTCTTCTTTATTCAAGTTTCGCAAGTTCCTTAACTTGCCATTTTTAGTTCATAAATCTGTATAAAATGCTGAAGTTTATCAGAACGGTTGATAAGAGTCTCGAAGATTTTCTCATCCTCGATCTCAAAACACTG
>JAAYDO010000160.1 GCA_012729225.1 Bacteroidales bacterium
CATCTTGCTCTATTCTCAGCTTTCCAGCCGCCGCGCGCACGGCCTCTTACAGAACGCAACAGAAAGAGGCCAAATCGAGCATGCCCCCAACTTCAACCAGCCATCGATCCTCTTTAGGAATCCAGACATAACCCCCATTCTACATGAGCTTGTCACTCTATCAGCCTTGCCTGTCGCTGGAATCGAGGTTGATTTTGCAGTCGATTCAACTGGCTTCAGGACGATTTCTATTGCATGAATTTTATATCCTTGCTCCGTGCAAATATCTTTGAGGATCAACTCGCAATCCTTTTTAACTCGCCTATTATAGAATATTTTGTATCGATACTTGGGCACCAACACGATGTGGTAGGTGATTTGACCATAGCCATGGCTGAAGCTGCGCAATTCCAAGCTTATCACATCCTAGCCATAGGTGGGTGGCACCACCGGTGGCTAAGGTGCCAAGTATAAACTCATCCTAAAAGAAGTGATGTCTAATCAATTTTGGTGAGCACAAAGAATGGGCGAGGGTTCACTTCATCCCCACCCTAAAGGATGGGGAATTCGTGACCCTCCGCGCTCCCTATGTATTAAAGAGACGTTTTGCTGTCCCCATTGCATGGCATCTATGACACAACAATCACTCCAAGAATTCATGACCTCAATCGTGGGCGGAAATCCTTAGATAGATCTATGGCAGAATATATGGCATGATCCAGATGGGGTTTATCTTAGAAAAGGATGTAACGAGTCAAATTCTTCAATTCGAAAGTTTCTCCAATTTCTATTATCGAGAATATGCCCCTCGGAAAAAAACAACACCAATAAATTGGTTCCTTGATCCAATTAGATGTTATGCAAGCAATTTATATGCATATCAAGGAGAAGACAGCCGCACGGGTGATCCTGTAATTGGTCTTCGTTGCCTTCCAGCGACTTACGACGAGGCATTTATGGTGGCGCATGAAATGGAGCACGTTTTTAGAAAATTGGATAAATTATCACTATTGATTCGCCCAAAACACGCAGAAGTTGAGCATTCTGTGGAGACGTTGAAGGATCTTGCCTTAAGGATAGGCAGCATGTTTGATGATCCAATAATAGATCCAATCCTACAGAATCAATATATGTTCGATATAGCATATCATTATTCTGAAGATATAAACCGTTCATTGGAGATTTTGAATAACTCGTTAGGCAAACCACAAACAGACATTGATATATTAAAATATATAATATATTATACCACGCGCTTATTACAATACGACTCAATAAGAGACCCAAGTGCACTGCGAAAATGGCAAGATTATCGAAAAATTCTCAGATCCAAGCTCGGACAAATTACTAAACCAGGGGAGGAATTATATCGGGTGATTAAAGAAAATGGTTATGATACCCCTAAAAAACAAAGGCAAATATTTAATAAAATTGCAGATATATATACGATAAATGGAGTAAAGCTTGGCAATCTATTAGAACTTCTGAATTTATAAAAGTCGCATGGATTATTTAATACTGATATTTGTACTCTCTGCACCCAAAACAGGTCAAAAATGGGACTTTACGTGCAAAGCCACTAGGACCGGAAGTCTATTATAGAATGATTGTCCACGGAAAGACCACGTGGTTCCGGGAGGTCATTTGGGCTTGAAGCGTCCAGTAATACGAAAACTCCTGTGAAGACATACGCACAATTAAAGAAATTATAAAGAGTATCGACGATCCGCGCTGAATCGGCGCATAGTGATCTTGGATTAATAAAATTGGTTAAATCTAAAAAAATCTTGGCAGTCCGGTCGATCCGCGAAAAACGGCGTTATTTCGACAGCTGCGACAGCCTTAAAATGGCTGCCCTATCCATGTCTGAGAAGACGTGGCCCAATTGAAACAAATGGATATCCATGGAGGATTGGGCTAAGAAGGCTATCCATGTCTGAGAAGACGTGGCCCAATTGAAACCCTCTTAACCCTAACCTTATGCTATGGGATTCAGCATCTCTATCCATGTCTGAGAAGACGTGGCCCAATTGAAACCTTCTATAGCATGAGGCC
>JAAYDO010000170.1 GCA_012729225.1 Bacteroidales bacterium
CGATCAGGCAAAACCACTTACCGTTTTAAAAAACATCAATAGAGCGCTCCGGCCAAGCGGCTTTTACCTCATGCAGGATATTGACGCATCATCGAACGTTGAGGAAAACACCGATCACCCTATAGGCGCACTAATCTACACCGTTTCCTGCATGCACTGTATGACCGTGTCCCTTGCCCGGGGAGGAGCCGGTCTCGGAGCTGCCTGGGGGCGAGAACTTGCTCACCAGATGCTCTACGAAGCGGGGTTCTCTAACATTCGCATAGAACGCCTGCCTCATGATTTTCAGAACTGTTACTATGTAGTAACAAAGTGATGGAGGTGCAAAACTAAAGGAGCTGCATTCTGATGAGGCACTCCGAGAAAAAAGACGGACCGCTAGCGCCTTCTGCCCTTTTTTGACAAGAGAAAATCCACGCAGCTCTGAAGGTGAGCTTTAAAAACCGAACGATGCCTGAGGTCGGGAGCACGGAAATAAGCATAAGCCGCACGCGGAAGATCCTTAAGCAATGTCCTAAGCACTAAAAACACACGCTGGCGCAGTGTACCGTGCCGATACCAGAAAATACGCCGATTGCGATTATAATAATACACCACGAAAGGATGTTGCATCTTCTCATTATCAAACTTATGCAACACTCTGCTCTCGGGGACAATCATCAAACGGAATCCTGCAGCCTTGGCCTTTAAGCACCAATCACTCTCCTCAAAATACATAAAATAATCTTCCGGCAGAAGCCCAATCGACTTGAACACCTCACGTTTAGCGAGCAGTGCGCATCCTGGAACATAATCGCACTCGAAAGGGGCGCTAGAGTCTACTTGCTCAGGCTCTCCGTGCCGAAGCATCTCCATTGCTTCCCTAGATAAATCTATCTTTCCGCCCATGCTCCAAACTCTCGACATACCATCTTCTGTCGGAGGATAAAGGACTTTGGGACCCATTATGCCCGTCTTATGATCCCTCTGCCCAAAAGCAACCAGATAGTCCAAAGTCTCCGGCAAAACCTCCAAGTCGGGATTAACCAGAAACACGTAAGAAGCACCATGAGCGATTGCCTGAGAAACCCCTACATTCGCCCCTGCAGCGAATCCACGGTTTTCAGGCACAAAAATATACTCCTCGTTCTCCTGAAGCTTAGCTCGGATAAGCCCACCAGAACGATCGGCTGAATTATTATCTATGACAAAAAGCCTTCTTGCCGGATATGACGACCCTCTAAGCGACTGAATGCACGCCAGGCTTTCCGAAGCATCCCGATAATGGACGAGCACGATACCTACGAGCGGAAAACGACTAGACACTGAGATACTCACTTCGCGGATTCTCGATCACTTGTTCGATTTACAGCCGAGAGATATAGCAAATCTCTAACGGGGCATCAAGACAGAGCCACTGACATCCATGATTCTAAGATTCCTCTCGAGCACTTCATCCATTTTCGGACTCCCCTGCATCGCCTTTCTTAACTCCTTAACGGCTTGCTCTTGCTCCACCTTGCTCGGCGCATGATCAAAAAGTGCAGCAGCATAATTATTTCTCGCTCGAGAATTGAGCGGTTTA
>JAAYDO010000116.1 GCA_012729225.1 Bacteroidales bacterium
CAACGGACAATGGTGCGATGAGCAACGAACAATGGTGCAAGTCCTCATGAACAATGCTTCAACTGCCCATGAACAATGGTGCAAGTGCCAACGAACAATGGTGCGTTTTTCTCTTAGCAGGCATTGAGCCGCCACACAAACGTAAATGACTGTTTGTGAGAAGCATACAAAGAAATTTGAATATCGCTGTTCCCAACAACGAGAATTGCGCTCACGTCAGAACAAGATTTTCCATACGGTTGAAATGCCATATCGGTTTTTCATGTAGTCAGAAAAGGTGTGGTAATAATCAAAGGCAAAACCGACAGCATAGTTGTCTTTGTCAATATGCTCATAGCCCAGACCCATGCCGAACTCGAACTTGGTCTCGTTGGGAATCTGAAGGGTGTGGGTGGAGTGGAGAAAGGTGTCGCCATCCATCACACGAGCACCTAAGAAGACTCGGGAGGAGAAGCGTTTGCCAAGCACAAAGGGCATGGAGTATTTTCCTGCAAGGTCAAAGTGATAGAGATTGATATGACCTCCTGGATAGACTTTATCGCCATCAAACACTTTGGCTTGAGCATCTACCATGCGTGTCATCAACTCTAAAGCGAACTGTGGCTTGAAGAACCATGAGAGGTCTGCACCTGAAGAGAAGGATGCACCCGTCTTGACTGTGGCATCGCCAAAGTGGATGGTGCGGTCGCCCACTTCTGTGCCCGACATGAAGGAGAAGCCTGAGGCACGCTCGTTGAACTGGAGCACACGGTCGAGATCCTTTCGCCGAAGGGCTGGACTATTGATGGCTTTCTCTCCCAAAATCTTGTCTGTGAGGAAATAGCCCAGGTTGGTGCTCATCACACCTATGCCTGCACCCACATATATATCGTTGATCCAATGCTTGTTGTGACCTATGCGGAGGAGCTGGGTGGCTGTCGCTGTGGTGTAGCCTCCCACTGTGACCCACGGGGACAGATAGCCATACTCGCGCGAGAGGATGCTTGCCGCCACAAAGGCAAAGCTGGTGTGGCCCGAGGGAAAGGAGTTGGGGTTGGAGCGGTCTGGGCGTGATTCGTCAATCACACCTCTGAGGAGTTGGGTTGTGCCAAAGGAGAAGGCAAGCGCCATGGCGTTTGCTGTGAGCATGCGTTGCACCTTCGAACGGCTTTCCACTCCTGATGCCTTGAGAATCCAATTTGCCACGAGGGGCACAGATGCCACGCCATAGTCTGGCCAATTGCAGGCATCTCCTTTGGAAGGGAACTGGGCTTTGTGGGCGATGAAGTGGTGGTCAGTCCATGAAAGGGTGAGTCCCCTCACGAGGTGGTATGCACCATCTGTGCGGAATGACATTTCCCGTTTGAGCATCTGACGGTTGTAGTCGTTGATGACCTGCACTACCTTCTCTTCGTTTTGCCGTCTGTCATATTCTGCTATGAGTGAGTCTATCTCTGTGAGGAAGGCAGAGTCAGGTAGTTCTGTCTGGGAAGAGAGAGACAGAGGAATGAGAAAAAAGGAGAATATGACTGTGAGCGTTCTCAAAACTAAAAGCAAGGACTAAAGGCTGAAACGGTCTTTAGTGCTCTATTTTTCAGGGATGAAAGACAATGATAAAGTACTGATTGGAGAGAAAAGAAAAAGAGTGAGAAGTGAATAAACAGATGTCCACTCCTCACTCTATTATGTAACCTCTTCTAAAGAAGAAAGAAGAGATGGGTGTCAATTACTGAGCAAGTTTGCCGTCTGAACCGAGTACATTGACAATCTTGTGGATATACATCTTCTTCATGTTGTCGCGAGCAGGCTTGAGGTACTGACGTGGGTCGAAGTCGCCAGGGTGCTCTGCGAGGTGCTGACGAATGGCAGCAGTCATGGCGAGACGTGAGTCGGAGTCGATGTTGATCTTGCAAACAGCAGACTGAGAAGCCTTGCGAAGCTGCTCCTCTGGAATACCGATAGCTGCCTCAAGGTGGCCACCGAACTTGTTGATAGTCTCAACCTCGTCCATAGGAACAGAAGAAGAACCGTGAAGAACGATAGGGAAGCCTGGGAGCTTGCTCTCGATCTCAGCAAGAATGTCGAATGCCAATGGTGGTGGAACAAGAACGCCATTGACGAGTGTGCACTGCTCTGGAGTGAACTTGTGAGCGCCGTGAGATGTGCCAATAGAGATGGCGAGGGAATCACAGCCTGTACGAGTGGCGAAGTCAATCACCTCTTCTGGCTTAGTGTAGTGAGATTCTGCTGCCACCACTTCGTCTTCCACACCAGCGAGCACGCCAAGTTCAGCCTCAACTGTCACGTCATATTTGTGTGCGTATTCAACAACCTTCTTTGCGAGAGCAACGTTCTCTTCATAAGGAAGTGAAGAACCGTCGATCATCACAGAAGAGAAGCCATTGTCGATGCACTCCTTGCAGAGTTCGAAAGAATCTCCGTGGTCGAGGTGAAGAACGATTTCAGGATGCTCACAGCCCAGTTCCTTAGCATACTCTACAGCACCCTTGGCAAGGTTGCGGAGGATGGTGCCGTTTGCATAGTTGCGTGCGCCCTTAGACACCTGCATGATAACTGGAGACTTTGTTTCAACTGCAGCCATAACGATTGCCTGCATCTGCTCCATCGTGTTAAAGTTGAAAGCTGGGATGGCGTAACCGCCTGCAACAGCTCTCTTGAACATCTCGCGTGTGTTCACGAGACCAAGTTCTTTGTAGCTTACCATATTAATGAATATTTAAATGTTTATAAGTATATCCTACTAAAATCGACTGCAAAGGTAGTACTTTTCAAGTAAAAAAACAAAAAAGCCCATTGATTATTTTGTATTGTCTAAAAATAGCACTACCTTTGCAGCACTTTTTGAATAAAAGTATCAGAGATTATTAATTTGTTGCACCAGCAATATTTATTTTGACTGTATAAAACAAAACAAAACAATGAAAAAAGGTATTCACCCAGAGAACTATCGCAAAGTGATCTTCAAGGATATGTCTAACGGCGATATGTTCCTCTCTCGCTCTACTGCCAAGAGCAACGAAACAGAAATGTTTGAAGGCGAAGAGTATCCAGTTATTAAGATTGAAATTTCTTCTACTTCTCACCCATTCTACACAGGTAAGGCTAAGCTCGTGGACACTGCAGGTCGTGTGGACAAGTTCATGAACCGTTATGCCGCAATGAAGAAGAAGTGATTCGAATTCAATACAAGGCAAAGGAGACCAGTTGGTCTCCTTTTTTCGTCTTGAGCCGCATGCCACACATGTCGCTACAATAAAAACCTTACCCTTTTCGTTATTCAATTAAAAAAAGATGCCTACACCAGACCAAGAAAAGAGCAATCGCATAGCAAAGAACACGATGTTTCTGTATGGACAAATGTTTGTGCAGATGATCGTGACATTGCTGATGGCAAGAGTCTTGTTCAGAGCACTGGGAGTGGTGGACTATGGCATCTATCATGTGATTGGTGCTGTCATGTCTGTTTTTGCTGTGCTGAACAACATTGAGGGGGCGACGATCAGGTTTCTCACCTTTGATGTGGGCAAGTCTATCTCCAGGGAGAAGGTGCACTTGATGTTTAGCACTGCACGGACTGTGCACCTGGTAATAGCGGGTGTGATCTTCTTGTTGGCAGAAACAGCGGGCCTCTACTATGTGGGGAACGAATTGGTTGTGCCTCCTGAAAGACTGCCGGCAACAATGATGGTGTATCAATTCTCTGTGGTCACCACCCTCTTCGCCATTGTGAGCATACCCTATGAAGCATTGCTCATCGCCCATGAGAAAATGGGAGCATTTGCTTCTATGGGCATTGTGCAGACATTGGTGGGTGCTAGTATTGTGCTGGTTGTGAAGTATGCCGAGACTGACAGGCTTGTGCTCTATGGTGTGCTGGTGATGTTGATGCAGCTGGGCGTGAGGGTGATGTATGGCATCTACTGTAAAAGAAACTTCAAAGAGGTTGCAGGCAAATGGGTCTTTGACAAGGATACCTTTATAAGAATGCTGAAGTTTGCGGGCTGGACCTTTAATGGCACAGTGGCCTACATGGCTTATACAGAAGGGGTGAACCTGCTTCTAAACGCATTCTTTGGTCCTGTGATGAATGCAGCAAGAGGTATTGCCAACACCATCCGACAGAAGGTGGAGCAGTTTGCAAGCAGTTTCCAAGGGGCTGTAAACCCGCAGATTGTGAAGAGTTATGCACAAGGTGATTATGGTTATATGCACAAACTTCTCATCACCTCGTCACGTATCTCTCTGCTCATTATCTTTGCACTTGCACTTCCTGTCGCTTTGGAGACTGAATCCATCCTGCATCTCTGGCTGGGAGATGTGCCTGAATATACCATCGCTTTCACACGTCTCTCTCTTTTGGCGGTAATGGTTGATGTGTTGGGCAGAATCTTGATCATGGCGATACAAGCCACGGGAAGGATTGCAAAATTCCAGATGATAGAGGCTAACATTCTTCTGCTGATTGTGCCAGCCTCATACGTGTGTCTGAAACTGGGCTATTCTCCCGTATCAGTATATGTAACGCAAGTGGTGTTCTTTGTTTTGGCGCATGCCGCAAGAATCATGATTGTGTGTCCTTCCATTCAGATGAGATGCAGAACCTATGTGAGAGGAGTGATTGTGCAGTCACTCCTGTGCATGGTGACTGCGGCCATTGTGCCTGTAGCTCTGCTCCATCTCATGCAGGACAATGAAGACTCATGGTGGAGAATGGCAATAGTGGTCGCCACATCTTTGCTTACATCTGCAGCAAGCATCTATTATATAGGATGCGACAAAGAGATGAGAGCGTTTGTGACCAAGAAACTCAAAAAGAATTTTACGCATGAATAAGCCTACGATTTCAGTCATCGTGCCTGCATATAACGCTGAAAAGACTTTGGAAAGAAGCGTGGCCAGCATCATGAATCAGACCTTACCCTTTACAGAGTATGAGGTGATATTGGTGAATGACGGTAGTCAGGACGGAACAGCACGGGTATGTGGTGAACTGGCAAAGAAGTATCCTTTTATATATATAATAGAGAAACCAAACGGTGGTGCAAGTTCTGCCAGAAATGCAGGCATGAAAGCAGCCAGAGGTGAACACATCATCTTTGTGGATGCTGACGACGAGGTTACGCCCACTTATCTTGAAACACTGTTGGGAGAGGAGGACTGGGATCTCCACGTAGGAAGCATGACGCTTGTGAACAACAAGGGAGAGCGGCATGACGCATGCCTTTACGAGCGAACCCTGACCACGCAAGAGGAGATGGCAGAGGCTGTATTAGAAATGATGCAGAAGGATTTGCCTGTGTCGGTATGCAACAGTTTATTGAAGACAAGTATTTTGAGAGAGAACAACATGACGCTGGACGAAAGAATGGTGCAGTGTGAAGATGCGGATTTCATCATGAGGTATCTGCGCTTTTGCAAAAAGGTTCATCTGTCGGACAAGCCCAATTATGTGTATTATCTACCAGACGAGAAGAAGACATACAATGATAAGAATGGGTTAAGAACCAGTTTGAAACTACTGGACAATGCCTACCAGTTGAGCATGAAGGAGAGCACAAGAAAGGCTTTCAGGAAATATTATCTGAGTTGGGCAAACGAGGAACTGTTCTACTATAAAGGCGATGAAGAGGAACTTAAGGCTTTAGCGGAGAAGTTTGGAGAATTGTGCCAACCCTATTTGAAAGAGAATGACAGGAAGGCTTTCAGGCATCGAATGTTCAAGAACATGTGTAGAAGCAGGAAAGCAGAACACATCATCAAGACCGCACGAAGAGTTATGAACTTGTATCATTTCCTCCATGCGGTTTCCCTTCGACATCTTTTCCGGAAAGCCTGAACCACACAGAACGAATGGCAAAATAAAAGTCTTCCATACGTGAGAAACAGGCATAAGTCAGGAAGGGATAATAGCCCAGTTTCCATTTAAGCGAACAAGGAAGGCGATGAGACTCTATTGTAGAGAGAATGCGAGAAAACAAGGAATGAATCTCCTCGTGCTGAGAGGTGCTGAAGGCAGAACGGTGCTGATAGTAGAACCAATAGCAACCCACAACATTCAGCCAACGATGCTGTTCATAGAAATCAAGAATCTCTTCCCGGTTGGATATAGCCAACCGCTCCAACTGCCTTTTCATGGAGAGATTGGCCAGCATATAGTCAAAGCGACGAATGGTGCAAGCATTCGTCATTGAATCAGAATATTTACGGTAAAAGTACTTGCCTCCACAGAGCATGACCTTTCGAGAATGAAGGTAGTGCAGGCGGGTGGTATTGTCATCGCTGTATAGACGGCAGGCATCATCAAAAGGAAAACGCTTGTGAATATCAGCCCTGACCACATACAGGCCATGAAGAGACCAGTCGAGACTAAGGCGGAAGGCCTCTTCCCCACTCCATTCCGTGCGGGTATCTCTAATGAGATAAGGTGCCTCCTGATGGGTGGACTGTTCGTGTTGCACCAACTGAAGCACGGCACAATCAACCTTTGGCTGCTGAAGGGCATGGTAGGCTTGCTCCAAACAATCAGCAGAGAACCAATCATCTGCATCAAGCATGGCCACATAATCACCCTTGGCAAACTGGAGACCCAGATTGCGAGCCTTTGCCTGCCCACTATTGACAGGTGTGCGCAGGAGCTGAAAACGAGAATCCTCCCGAGCATATTCCTGAAGGATGGAATAAGACTGATCGGTTGAACAATCGTCTATACAGATAAACTGACAGTCTGCGAAAGTCTGGTCACGAAGAGAATCAAGACACTGACGCAGGTAGGGTTCTGCATTATAGACAGCGGTTAAGACTGATATGACAGGATGATGAACCATCTTTTTCTAAATTTCTATTGCAAAGATAGTGTTTTTTATAGAGAAATGTGTACTTTTGCATAGAAATATCACTCGAATGAAAATAGTTATACTTGATGCCTATACAATTGACCAGGGCGAATTGTCGTGGGACGAATTGAGAGAAATAGTTGATGTGGATATATATGAACGCACATCTCCTGAAGAAGTGGTGGAACGGTGCAAGGGAGCAGAGATGGTGCTCACCAACAAGGTTGTGCTGGACAGTTCAGTACTGAACATGCTGCCCAGACTGCAATATATCGGTGTGTTGGCCACTGGCTACAATGTGGTGGATCTTGAGGCAGCCAACCGACAAAATATTGTAGTGACCAACATCCCTGCCTATTCCACAGAGAGTGTAGCCCAGATGGTATTTAGTCATCTGCTTAATATAGTGAGCCGCGTGGCTCATTATGCACACGAGAACAGGAAAGGAAAATGGAGTCATTCACCAGACTTCTGCTATCTGGACCACGACTTGTTCGAACTGAACGGCAAGAAGATGGGTATTGTAGGACTTGGCAATACAGGTATGGCTACCGCTCGCATTGCCACAGGATTTGGCTTGCAGGTATTGGCTTTCACCTCCAAGGATGAGGACAGTCTGCCTTATGGCATCAAGAAAGCCGACATGGACACTATTTTTGAGCAGTGTGACATTGTTTCTCTACACTGTCCTCTTTCAGAAAGCACACACCACTTGGTGAATGCGAAGCGAATTGCCACCATGAAATCATCAGCAATTCTGATCAACACAGGCAGAGGTCCATTAGTGGACGATGTGGCTGTGGCAGAGGCACTCAACAGCAATCAGATTGCCGCCTATGGCGCAGATGTGCTCACGCAGGAGCCTGCCCTTGCTGACAATCCACTTCTAACCGCCAATCACTGCTTCCTCACACCTCACATTGCCTGGGCTACAAAAGAGGCACGCATGAGGCTCATCAAGATCTGCACAGAGAATGTGAGGGCATATCTGGATGGAGAACCTATCAATCAAGTGAACGAATGATAGCGTCCATCAGGGGTTAATGATAGTATCTATTAGGGGGTAATGATAGTATCATTAGGGATTAATGATACGTCCATCAAGGATTGATGATAGCGTCTATTAGGGATTGAAGTGAGGCGTCTCTTTTTCACCATGCCGTTCCTCATGAACACGCCATCGTCTTCATTCCCTTTCGCAATCCGTTTCTCCCCTCTTCCTCAAGAATCTTTCGGAACCCATTCCACACTCATGGAATTGCCGTGGTGTTGAGGAAACCTTTTCCTCTTTTCTGCCTATGAAAAATGATTTGCCCGGCCAGGCAAATGAAACTCCACTGTCAGGTATTTTTCTCAGGAAGGGAAAAACGATGCATATGATTCACATCCTCTCCTTTTGGGGAAATCTGCCCTTGACACCTTCAGGACGATCTTTGCTCCTCTGCCACCTGAGCCCTCACTCTGCTGAGAGTCTCAGGAGTCATCTGAAGAAAGGATGCCACATTGTGGAGGGGTGCTCGACGCACAATCTCCGGGTTTTCCTTCATGGTGCGGACGTATCGTTCCTTGGCTGTTTCAAAGCGAAGGACATCTGCTTTTTTCTGAGAGACAATAAGAGAACGCTCGTAGATGCGGAAGATGAGCTGACAGAGCTCAAAAGAATGTCTGGCTATAGCCTCCAGTTCATCATGAGGAATGCCATACACCACTCCAGGTTCAATCATGGAGGCTATGATGCGTGAAGGCTGACGAGAAATGTAGCTCTCCAGACAGATGACCATGTCACCCTCATAACTGATGTGTTCTGTAACGGTTGCCTTGTTCTTCTTATAATACTGCAACACCAGTCCACGATCCACATAATACATGTAGTTACACACTTCACCTTCATCTACCAACTTTTGTCCGCGCAGCAATTTGAAAGGTACTAATATATTCGCAAAAGCATGAAGTGCCTCCACACTGAGGGCTATATTATAGCATCGGCAGATTTCTCTTGCCACATCGCGTCTTCTCTCGTTTAAGTTCATAGTTAGTAGTTTTTTAAGTTGATAATGTGTTGTGAAAAACCTTGTTGCTCTTAAGCAAGAAGAAAATTCTCTACTCAGGGCGTGAAAGGTTTGCCATAGTCTCTCTCACCAAAAATAAGACTGCCCACTCTTACCATCGTACTGCCATGCTCTTGAGCAATGAGATAATCACCACTCATGCCCATTGAGAGGTTGCAAAAGGATGGTTGAGAAGTGAAAGTGCTGGACTGCAGTTTTTCGAAGAGTGAGCGTACGGCATCAAATTCATGTGCAATCTGTGACTCATCATCAGTATTTGTAGCCATAGCCATCAAACCAACGATGCGCACATGAGGATAGTTGCGCCACTCACCTTCGGCAAACATCCGCTCTGCCTCATCAGGAGTGAAACCGAACTTTGTCTCTTCGGCAGCCACATGAATCTGAATGAGCACATCAACCGCGCGACCACACTTCTGCGCCTGCTTGTCTATCTCCTTGAGCAACTTGAGGGAATCCACTGCATGAATGAGGCTTACAAAAGGGGCTATATACTTCACCTTGTTGGTTTGCAGATGTCCGATAAAATGCCACTCTATATCTTTGGGCAAGACCTTTTCTTTAGCCACCAACTCCTGAACATGGCTCTCGCCAAACACACGCTGTCCAGCATCGTATGCCTCTTGCAGTTCGCTGACAGCATGAAACTTAGACACTGCCACCAACAGCACTTCAGGCTTAAGAAAAGCTCTGACCCTCTGTAAGTTCTCTGCAATCATCATGCCTCATATTCGGGTTTAGCCGCCTCTTCCTTCTTCTCGCGAACGGCATAGCGGTAAACATCCATAATCTTGGTTTCCTGCAAGGCGGCAATGCGATAGTCCATGAGAGTGCCTTTCATGCCCCTATCAAAGCTGCTCAAAGCATCGTGAAAAGAGCCTGCCTGCACGAGCATGTTGTTGCCCACCTCCTTTTCGGTCTGTGTCTTCTCATCAAGTGTGATGAAGAGGCAACGCACCTTATACCACTTGTCTGCAGATTCGCTATCGCTTGGGAAAATCTCAGCAAACTTCACACGCTTGATATTGGCCACATCTATCATGCCGCTTGTGTAAGGCTTCACTTCCTCTATGATTCGTGACTCCGCCTCAGTAAAGTTGAGAGCATCAACCAGATAAGTGAAAGTTTCTGGCTTTGTAGTGCCGTCATCTTTCATCACGTCCATCTTCACTTTACATTCAAACCAACTATTCAGTTCCATTCTTTCTATTCTTTATTAGAGTGTTTATATTAGTATGCAAAGGTACACTTTTTTATTTAGAGCAACAAGCATTTGGGAGGAAAATGCCATTGACTTCAAACACAAAAAGCCCCATCAGCCCATTACGCAACTTACAATTATCTCAACGAAAAAATGAGCCGTGACATTGGGAAAGAGAAGAACTGGATCGCATGAAAGAATGTGAGTGTGAAGAAATACCTTCTTCATCTACAGATATTTACAGACAAACAAGAGCCCTGTGCTTATAAGGGTAAAAACGCACGCATGGTTCATCGGTCATCGAACCATTGTTCATGGGCTATTGAAGCATTGTTCGTTGGCCATTGAACAATGGTTCGTTGCAGCACGAAGGAAGGGCATGAGAAGGTTGGGCCAGAGATGAATGACCCGCTCAGCATGCCACATGTGTCAAAAGAAACCGTGCATCAACCCACCAAGGAAGGCTGACGCACGGTTTACTTCATTCTGAAATTGTCGAATTCTCTTTATCTCATCTTTTTTCTTTTACAATCCAAAGAGAATCTTAAGACCTCCATCCACACCACTAAAGCCCATGAATGCCATGGCGAGCAACGATGCTGTGACCAGTGCAATGGGCACGCCCTGAAAAGACTTTGGCACATCTGTGAGGTCCAGTTGCTCGCGAAGACCCGAGAAGAGCACCATTGCCAAGAGGAAGCCCAAGCCTGTGGAAAGCGCATAGACCACACCTTCGAGAAGGTCATAGTCTTTCTGAATGACAAGGATAGCCACACCAAGGATACAGCAATTGGTGGTGATGAGGGGAAGGAACACACCCAGTGCCTGATAGAGTGCAGGCATTGTCTTCTTGAGCACCATCTCAATCATCTGAACCAAAGCAGCAATCACAAGGATGAAGGCTATGGTCTGGAGATATTCGAGACCGAAAGCATCGAGCACATATTTCTGCAAGAGGAATGTGACAATGGTGGCTACCACCAAAACGGCTGTTACTGCCATGCCCATACCTGATGCTGTATCGACTTTCTTAGACACACCCAAGAATGGACAGATGCCGAGGAACTGAGCCAAGACAATGTTATTGACAAAGATGGCTGTGATAATAATAAGAATCAAACTTAATACATAATCCATATTTCAGTCCTCCTTATGCTTTCTTTGTTATCTTGTTAAACAATACGATGAGGTAGCCCAACACGAGGAATGCTCCTGGTGCAAGGACAAACATCAGCATGCCGTAGCTTTCGTCCCAGAGAGGCAGACCAAAGATGTTGCCTGTGCCGAAAAGTTCACGCAAAGCACCAAGGCTGGTGAGGGCAAGGGTGAAGCCTATACCAATTCCCACACCATCGAATATTGCGGACACGGCATTGTTCTTAGCCGCAAAAGACTCCGCACGACCAAGGATGATACAGTTCACCACAATCAGCGGAATGAAGAGACCGAGGCTCTTATCGAGGTCTGGCGCATAAGCCTTGATGACCATCTGAAGCACTGTCACAAGACTGGCAATCACAACGATGTAGGCAGGAATGCGTACTGCATCAGGAATGAGCTTCTTGATGAGAGCAATGATGAAGTTGGAGAGGATGAGCACGCACATAGTGGCGAGCCCCATAGACATGCCATTGAGGGCAGAAGAAGTAGTACCAAGGGTTGGACACATGCCCAAAAGAAGGACGAATGTGGGATTCTCCTTGATGATACCATTCACCAGTATTTTGAGATTATTCATTTTTCTTTTCCTTTCATTTGGAGGTTATTCAATCACTTCGGGTGTTCCCATGTCGGAAGCAGAGAGCACGTCTGCCTCCTCTGCCTTCTTGTCAGCCTCGCCGGCAGGCTGCTGAGCGTTGTCAGAAGTGGCATCGCTGGCATAGAACTTGTCATAGGCATTCTTGACAGCCTTGAGAAAGGCACGGCTTGTGATGGTGGAAGCGGTAATTGCATCGACCTCACCACCATCTTTGCTCACTGTGAAGTTGCTCTTGCCTGGGTTCAGACCTTTGATTTTATCCTGAAACCACTCATCGGCTTTAGCACCAAGCCCCGGGGTCTCTACATGCTCCAGCACAGTGTAGCCAAGGATGTCGCCCTCTGTGTTGAAACCTACAAGCACCTTGAGCGCACCACCAAAACCATTTTCTGTAGTCACAATGGCTTTGCCTAAGACCTGACCAGCAGCATCCTTCACATCATAGGCTGTGAAGGCGTCCACCTCTTGAGGCTCTGACACCTCAATATCGTCGCTACACATCACCTGCTTGATGCCTGCGGCAAGATTCTCCGCATTGATTTTCTCAATCTGAGGAGCCGTGACAGCATTGACTGAAGCAAGCACTCCTGCAGCGACAATGGCAATGACTGTGAGCACCACCAACATATTGGTTAATGAAGATTTTAACTTTTCCATACGCTACTTACTACTTATTTCTTCGCTGGCACTTCGCCAAAACGCTTCGGTTTGAACTTATTGTTGATGAGTGGAGTGAAGGCATTCATGATGAGGATGGCAAATGACATTCCCTCGGGATAAGCACCATAGGCACGGATGACGACTGTCAGGACACCGATTGCCACACCATACACCAACTGACCCTTATGGCTCATAGGAGAGGTCACATAGTCTGTAGCCATAAAGATAGCACCAAGAAGGAGACCGCCACTGAGAAGTTCTGCCAATGGATTGGCATAAACAGGGTCTGCCAAATGGAGCAAGCCCGAGAGCACAACAACTATGGCAAGGATGCTCACAGGAATATGCCAAGTGATGACTTTCTTGACCAAAAGAACGATGAGACCAAGGATGAGCGCAGCCGCACAAACCTCGCCCAGACAACCACCTGTATTTCCCATCAGCATGTCCTGAAAAGAGGGAAGACTCTGCAACTGTGTGACATCACCATCCTTGAAGGCTGTCTTCATGATAGAGAGTGGAGTGGCGCCTGTCTCTGCATCGAGATAAGCACCAAAGCCCTGACCTGCAAGTGGCCATGTGGTCATATCTACAGGAAAAGAGATGAGCAGGAAGGCACGACCTGCAAGAGCAGGGTTGAAGAGGTTGCATCCCAGACCGCCGAAGGTCATCTTCACTACACCAATAGCGAAAAGTGCACCTATCACAATGATCCAAGGCTGGATATTGCTGGGCAAATTGAAAGCCAACAGCACACCAGTGAGTATGGCAGACCCATCACTCACAGTACACTTAGGATTCTTCAGCATGAATCTGTTGATAGCCCACTCGAAGAACACGCACGAAGCCACAGAGATGGCTGTGGTGATGATTGCTCCAATGCCAAAACTGATGATGGAGCAGAGAAAGGCTGGAATGAGTGCTATACACACCCAATACATGTTTCTCTTGACAGAATCACCGCCATGCACATGTGGAGAAAGTGATACTACTAATTTATTAGCCATTTTATATCAGTATTTACTTCTTACTTTTTTGTAAACGAATTATTTCTTTGCTGAATTTTGACGAGCACGGATGTTGCCTATCACGGTCTGCTTACCCACACGAATCAAGTCGAGCAAAGGACGGTTGGAAGGGCAAGTGAACTGACATGAACCACACTCTATGCAACTGGTGATGTCTTCTCCTTCCACCTTTTCCCACATTTTCTTGCCTGAACAAGTGGCAAGAAGATAGGGTTCGAGGCCCATAGGACAAGCACTCACACACTTGGCGCAACGGATGCAGGGCTGAATTTCGCCACGACGAGCCTCCTTGCCACTCATGATGAGCACACCTGATGAGCCTTTGCAGATTGGCACTTCTGTATTGATGAGTGCCTTGCCCATCATTGGACCACCACCTATGACTTTTGACTCGCCTTCTGGAAGACCGCCACATGCCTCTATAAGAAGACTCATTGGAGTGCCCATGCGAGCGAGGAAGTTGCTTGGCTGCTTGAGTTCTTTACCAGTAACAGTGACAACACGCTCAAAGAGTGGCTTGTTCTTCATCACTGCCTCATAGACAGCAAAGGCTGTGCCCACATTCAGAATGATGGCACCTACAGACACTGGAAGGGCTGGAGGAGCAGGAACTTGACGGTGCACCACCGCATCAACCAACTGTTTCTCACCACCTTGCGGGTATTTTGTCTTGAGAGGAACAACCTCTATATTGGGGTGTTCAGCAACACATTTCTCTGTCAGGAGCTTGATAGCGTCGGGCTTGTTTTCCTCTATACCAATAAAACCCTTCGTGACCTGAGCCGCCTTCATCAGCAGTTCCACACCTACGAGAATCTCGTCTGGCTTCTCAAGCATGAGTCGATGGTCGGATGTGAGATAAGGTTCACACTCCACAGCATTGATGATGACCCACTCTGGCTTGAACTGTGGAGGAGGCATGAGTTTCACATGGGTTGGGAAACAAGCACCTCCCATACCAACAATACCTGCATCCTTCACCTTTTCTATAATCTGTTCTGAAGTAAGTTCTGGCTTGTTCTGAATCTTCAGGAGTTCCTCACTACGGTCAATGCTTTCCTCCCATTCGTCACCCTCAACCGTGATATATACAGCAGGTTTCTGATAGCCACTGGCATCTACCACTGTGTCAATCTTCAGTACAGTGCCACTCACTGAGGAGAAGATAGAAGTGGAAAGGGCTTTTTCCGCAGGTTTTCCAATCAGAGTGCCAACCTTCACTTTGTCTCCCTTCTGCACAACAGGAACAGCGGGAGCACCTATGTGCTGCGACATGGGGAACACCGCCACCTTTGGAAGTTCTGCTTTCTTAATTGGCTCAGCGGCAGAAAGTTTGTTCTCCGCTGGATGAACACCACCTTTTCTAAATGTTTTCATCTCTATCCTTTTTATTTAAGTCCAAGCAGAATCAACTGGCTTGGTGCAAGTGGAGCGTCTGTGCGCTTATCTTCAAATTTAACTTCTTTAGCCGCAGGAACAGGATTGCTGATGTCTTTTGGACCAGCCAAAAGAATCTGCTGACTTGGTATCAACGGGGCATCATACCTCAACTCTATAGGCTTCCACTCCTTGGCTGGTTGAGCAGGAGATGCAGAAGTTTCCTTCTGAGCAGCAGGGGTGGCAGAAGCCACAGCAGGTTTGCCAACGGGTTTGGCAACTGGCTTGACAGCACCAGGAATAGGATTGTTGGTGTCTCTACGCTCAATGCCCTTGATGTTGATAAAAGCAATCGCTCCACGAGGACACGCCTCGTAGCATGCGCCACAAAGCACACAAGTCTTTGGATTGATGTAGGCTATGTTATTGACCACATGCACAGCATCACTTCCGCAAGCAGCCTCGCACTTCTTGCAAGCAATGCAAGAACTGGCACATGTCTTCATCGCCACCGCACCCTTGTCTTTGTTCATACAGGTTACCGCATAGGCTTCCTTGGCGTCTCCACTCACCTCTCTCACCTCAATAATGTTGCGAGGACAAGCCTTTTGACATGCACCACAAGCGGTACACTTCTCTGCATCCACCTCTGGCAGTCCTGTTTCCGGATTCATGTGGATAGCATCAAACTGACAGGCATCCACACAGTCACCACACCCCAAACAGCCGTAGGCACATGTCGTCTCACCCATACATGTGGAATGAGCCACACGACAACTCTTCACACCGTCGTAAGTCAATACACGAGGACGTCTTTCACATGTCCCATAGCATCTAACAACAGCAAGTTTGGGAGTAGCCGCAGCCACCTCCATGCCAAGAATGCTTGCAACTGACTGCATGCATGAAGCACCACCCACAGGACAGTTGAGTCCTTCGAGCGAACCTGCGTCAGCGGCTTTCACACAAGCAGCAGCCATGCCGCCACAACCAGGAAAGCCACATCCACCACAGTTAGCACCGGGCAATGCTTCAAGCACTTGACCAATTCGAGCATCCTCTTTCACCGCAAACCGCTTAGAAACCACAAATAGCAACATGGCGAGCATGAAGCCCAGGATTGCCAAAGCAGCCACAGCAATTAGAATTACTTGAAAGTCCATAAAATGATATGTTTGTTAGTTTTTCAATTAATCAAAATTGTTATTAAAAACTTTTAGGCCATAGGTTCTCATCACTCTCCCTCTCTGGCAATCCAGAAGGCAAAGTGCTTGGAAAACTTTTCCCTATATATATATAATGTGTAGAAATAAATAAAAAGCATGAGAGCCATCAGACCTACAGAGAGAAGATCTCCCAACTTCAACCACACCAAGGCTACCAGCAACCATACAACCATCATGACTAAAGGAATGCCAAATGCCAGTGCCACTGCCTGCCTGCCCATGCTCAACGTGCCACACACATTCACATGTTCTCCCACTCGATACTTCTTATCAGCACCCTTCTCAAACACGTCAATGATCTTCTCCTCGCTCTCGCTCTGCGAACACATTGCCTTTGCCTTGCAACTACCACATGCTGACACCTGAAGAATATTCACTCTCACATGGTCTCCCTCTATGGCTTCTATTGTACCAGAATGTTCTATTCTATCTTTCATGCTAAGCGCATTAATGTGATTTTGTCATTTAGTTTGGATTTATTGCATCAATTTGCAAAGTCCAGGTTACAATTCAACATGGCAAATGTAATGATTTTAATCCTACCATAAAAACAAAAACCAAAAAAATACACAAGAAATATGAAAAGATTTCTTTTTTTAGTGTGAAATCAAGAAAAAAGACGTAACTTTGCAGCCGTCATTACGAGATAATGACAGAGTTCACGTCGTCACGAGTTGGCGACACAATCATTAATAATTAAACATTTTTATTGCAAAATGGCAACAAGAATTCGTTTGCAGCGCCACGGCCGTAAGGGCTATGCTTTCTACAGCATCGTTGTCGCTTCAGCACAGGCACCACGAGATGGTCGCTACATTGAGAAGCTTGGTACTTACAATCCAAACACCAATCCTTCAACTATTGATTTGGACTTTGAGCGCGCACTCAAATGGGTGCTCACAGGCGCAGAACCAACAGACACAGTCCGCAACATCCTCTCTTCTGAAGGCGTCTATATGAAGAAGCACCTCCTCGGTGGTGTGAAGAAAGGCGCATTTGACGAGGCTACTGCAGAAACAAAGTTCTCTGCATGGAAGGCTGAGAAGGATGCCAAGACTCAGAAACTTGCCGACAAGAATGCTGCTGCTAAGGCTGCCGAGAACAAGGCACGTCTTGAAGCAGAGAAGAAGGCTAATGAAGCTGTTGCTGCTAAGATTGCTGAGAAGAAGGCTGCTGCACTTGCTGCACAGGCTACTGAAGAAGCACCAGCAGAGGCTGCTGCAGAAGAAGAAGCAGAAGCACCAGCAGAAGCATAATCTTTCAAGATTCGTATGCAAAAAGGGAATGGTCAAAGCCATTCCCTTTTCTTTTTCACACCCCCAGGCTTCTGCAAGCCTTCGATATGCCTTCGAAAAGCCTTCGATAGGAGCATCTGATAATTCCATCACCTATTTCCTTGGTGACATAAAGGAAAGGCAAGAGTGAGATTGAGACAATTGAGACAAGCCTGAAGTGAACCCCAAAACAGCAGACACCTTTTTTCTTTGTTTACTGACTACGCAGTCATTGTCTTTTCCTAAGTAAAACGTGAGTTCGACGTAAGCCCTACGCAATGAGTCTGCTTTTGTCAATGATTTCAATGTTCATTTCCGGCTTCTTAGGCAGCAGGTTATAGGCAATAAGCCCGGCGAACAAGTTTGTGGCGA
>JAAYDO010000184.1 GCA_012729225.1 Bacteroidales bacterium
CATTTGTTCGTAGGGTTCCCATACCGTATCTCCCAAAAAGAATTCAAAGTCGTTTGAGTCCACAAAGCAGGTTCCTTCAAAGGGGGGCATGCTTTTTCCATTTTCGTCGGTCATGGGCGGATGATCCATGATAAATTCCAGCACTTTTCCTTTGGCACCTTTAATTTTCAGCACGTACCCGAATTCCGTTTCCGGAACAATGGGGATGCGCGTGGTGATGTCCATCAGCTTGGGGATGGCCTTGCTCTGCCGGTTCCATTTGTCGTAAACCCCGTAGCTGTATATTTCGCAGGTGATTTTTCGTTTGCTCATGATTTAACCCACTTTGCAGCTATCCCAAAGCCATCGCCTGTATTTCAATGAATTGTTCATTTTCAAGTTCCGATTTGTGTACTACAGATTTTCGCTTTGTAAAGGGAGCGTATTTGTATTTTAGGGCATCGTAAAGCTTGCGGACATTTTGGTTTGGCTCAGAGCATCGACGAATCATGATTACTTGATCCTGCTGATTTTGCGCCAATGTGGTCACCGCTTTTTGGGTGTTCATGGTACGAACGATCTCACGCCAACCGCTATTGATGCCATGTGGCTTTAGTTGATGTCGGATCGTGTTTACCAGCCAATAGGCCAACAATCCCAGATGCAGATGAGCCATGGTGCTGTCATCATTCTTGTGGTAGATGGGGCGCAAGTCCAAGTCGGTTTTTAACACACGAAAAGTGCTTTCTATCTCACGTATGACATTATAAAACTGCCAAATAACGGCTTCCGGACTTTCCTCGAGTGAGGTGCGCAGAAAATACACCCCGCTGTGGCCGTTGATGTCCACGCCCTGTTTGATCGTCCATTTGATAGATGTGGCGATCCGTTTTGTTTCAGAGCCCGAGTGGGCGTCCTTTGTCTTTTGCTTGCTCGCAACGGCTTCTTTTACTTCAATTTCGATGTCGAAGAATCGTTGAATCGAGGGGTACTTCTGCTTCAACCTCCCAATGCGTTCATATACTTTGTCCTCTTGTTTAACGCCACCTTTTTTACCGAGACTGTCAGCAATTTTTTTCAACCCCTCTTCAAACCTCTGCCGAAATTGCTCGTTCATCGAGCGTTCCTTGAGCGCTTTGGTGGGGCTCTCGACTTTGAGGTAATAATCGGTGTTCCTGTCCGACTTCACGCGACAAAGAGCGATCTCTTGTTTCTTGTTGTCGGTTACGGTAACCTTTTGAGCCCCGGATTCGAGTTGGTATTTCTTTAACGATGAACGACTAACGCACAAATAGTCATAGCCTTTGTCTTTAATCATGGCTAAGTTCTTGTCGGTGGCAATACCGGCATCAATCACCACCAGTGCTTTTTTAGCTGACGAAGAGGTCTTGACCCGCAAGTTGTTGATCATCCCCTCTAATGTATTGGGATCTGCCATATTCCCCTGTAAAACAGACGAGTATTTGATGAACCCCTGCGGGTTGACCACCAGCGCCAAGACCACCAGTTTGGCATCGCTGCGTTTCTCCTTGCTGCGACCAAATTTTGCCAATCGACTGCCCTCTTTTCGTCCTTCAAAGTAGGTGTTGGTCAGGTCGTATAGCATGATTTTGTCTTCAATATCAAACAGTTCGTTGGTGCGCATGGATAAATGCTGCTCCAGGGCTTCTTTTTCGGCATAAAGCTTCTTCGAGATGCGGTACAACTGGTCTTTGGTGACCTTTTCGATGTCGTATCCCGTGATTTCACACACCGATGAGTTTTCACGCATCCACCGTGCCGTTTCCAACTCAGAGGCAGGGTATACGGCGCGGGCAATAATGTGGCTCTGCGCCAATCGGATATCATCTGTGCTCCATCCCTGCTGTGTTAAAAATCGACCAATCTGCAACTGCTGCATGGCTTGGTATGACATCCATTCGGCACCAATTTCCCGAACGTCTTTGTTGCGGATGCTGTTGATGTCAATCAATTGTAAATCTTTGCCGTTTGAGGATGCATCCTGTGCTAATTTTTGATCGGGCACGTCAATGCGCTTCTCTGCAACCATTTGGCTATAAAAGGCTTCGACATATTTAAAAACCACCGGATCATCAGTCATGGGTAAGTTGAACAACAACCCATTAGGATTCTTGGCTTTTTCGGTGAGAATATTCTGAATCAAATTCCGCTGAGTCGCATCCAACGCATCTAAGAACCCAGCATTCAACAGCGTACGATGGCATACCCTGCCGCTGTGATTACGGTAGCTCTCCACTAAACGGTAATAACCGCTATAGATTCCCGTTTCGGGGTTGGTGCGCATGGATACTTTGAAATACATGCCCCAAAGTAAACATGTAAACCGCTGATATACAATACCCCCTTGTGTACTACAAATGATTTTTCGAAAATTCAGACACTGATTATCAATGTATTACAAAAGCAAATAGAGCAAAAGAGTCTATTTTGAGGTGAAAAAAGGTGTTTTTTTAATGAATTTTGGATGGAAAGCTGCAAGATGGGTTAAAACGATGTTGTGGCGGTTGTGAAAGGTTTTGGGGTGGGGAAGATTGTTTTTGGTGATTTTCAGTCAGCGATGACCGTGTGATTGCACACCTGAATTCACCATCGCGCCGTAGGTGCGCAACATCGGTAGAATGATTTCTGCTGCGAGCCTTGTCCCGCCCCTATGGGGGCGGAAGACACCACTCGTCCATCGTTTTTCTACCGGGCTTTTGCCCCTCTGGGGCAAGCCATGGCGTCGCGGATATCTGCATCGGGCATCAGTTCTGGTTTGGATGGCAATATGCTTGTTACTTGTTCATCGCGCCGTAGGTGCGCAACATCGGAAGCATGATTTCTGCTGCGAGCCTAGTCCCGCCCCTATGGGGGCGG
>JAAYDO010000156.1 GCA_012729225.1 Bacteroidales bacterium
ATACATTATTTAATTAGATTCGTATCTCTTTATCTTATGCTTGCAAAGTTAAAACGTTTTTGTGACATAAACAAGATTTTGTGTTATATTACTTTCATCAGTGTTTGCAAGTAAAGCAGAAAGAGGGCGTGCCATCACGGCGCACCCCCTTTCTCTTACAATTAGGTAATATGTTATGAAGTCTGTTTACTTCTGAATCATCTTACGACCGTCCTTGATGACGATGCCACGGTAGGAAGCATCAACCTTCTGACCTGCGAGGTTGTAGGTTGCACCCTTCTTAACCTGATTAGCATTAGCATCAACAATGCCTGTAGCACGATTCTTGAAGATGTCGCCAGAGAGATACTTGAGTTGGAAGTCATCGAAGATTAACCAGTCTTCGGAGATCGTAACGTTCTTGCGGAGACCTATTTCGATTGTTTCGTCTTCCTTCACCTCGAAGCGTACCTTGTTGAGGTAAACATTTGGGAATTGCTTCCAGCACTGGTAGAAACCGTACATAGATGCTGGGTAGCAGTAAGTTGTACCATCCACTTCAACTTGAGTGTCGAATGGATATGAGCCAAGTGCCACGTGAGTCCACTTAGTGACAGATGGAATGTCTTCACCTTCACCTTCAGGTGCAGATGTTGTCATCTCTGTTTCGTAAGGTTCATTATTGTTTTCCTCATCATACTCGAAGGCTGTAGCCACGCGTGTGAAGGTAGGAGTAGTGTTCTTTAGAGCTTCGATACCCTTTACATACGATGCAAAATCATTGCCGAGAGAAGTCTTCACGAAGAGTTCTGCATTATGGTTTGCCCAATTCTCTTCGCCACCTGCTTCGTTGTAAGCCTTCACGAGATCGGCAGTAACTGCAGTGTTGTCACGGTAGAGAGCGTAGCAAGAAAGTTCGTAGATACCTGCTGGCATGCCGATGAGTTTCTGTGAGAAAGAACCATTGCCTTGATTCCAAATCTCCACGTTGCCACGAGAGTATTCGTTGGTCTGAGAGGAGATGGTAGATGTCCAGCCTGTAGTAGTACCTTTATCCCACTGAGATTGGTTGCCTGCTTCGAATGTTGGGTTCACAATGAGTGATGTAACATCTACTGGTGATGCTTCTGTAGCATCGGCTGCACCGAGAGCGGTCAATGTAGCGACCTTGATTGGACGTGCAAGATCAGAGATGTAAGATGTGAGTTGCTCAACAGTCTGCATTTTCTGAGAGATGGCTGCTTTCTGGTCAGCGAGAGTCTGCTTGATGTCAGCATCGTCATACTTCTGAGCATCAACATAAGCATTAATGTATTCTTTATACTTGTTGGCAGTCTTCACAGCAGCGTCGATGAGCTTGTAGGTGTCATTCTCACCTTCTCCAAGTTTGGATGCATAATTAAGTGCTGGTGTTACCATATCTTCTGCTGCAGGATTGTCAGCGACAATTGCAGTGTAGGTGTCAATGGCATTGAACTTCTTCATCTCAATGGTTGCAGCATTGATATAAGTGCGTGCACTGTTGAGATAGCCGCGATATGTCTCAAACATTGCTGTTCCTTCGATAGGAAGTACACATTTGGCAATCTGCTCTTCTACATAAGCCTTGTCACCCTTGAATGTGAGGACTTCTGCTGCCTTCTTCACTTCCTCGATGTCTTCAGCAATTAGGTTGTTCACAGGAGGTTCTTCTCCGTAGAAGAAGAGGCGGAAGCCTGTGTAGTTTGCAACCATTGATGACTGACCACCAATAAGAAGCTGTCCGTCTGGCACATGGATGATACCTGTCTTGTGCTCTACGTAAGCGTATGGACGCTGCTCATTCCATCCGTATTCAGCAGAGTTTGGATATTCAGAGTCAGGCTGACCTACTGGTGAGGTTACTGTTTCGCCCAAAGAGTTTGTTGCAAAGATGTTGTGATACTCTCCATTCCAGTTGTCGCCATTACCGCGGAGGAGGGCTTTGAGGCTATAATAACCAGAGGGAAGACCTAACACATTCTGGCAAATCTGTTCAGAACCAGAACCGAATGCGTTGCTGTGCCAACCGTCACAAGCACCAACCAGACCTGCCTGGTAGTAGAGAACCATACCTGTAATGTGAGCATCTGTGAAGTCCATATTCTCATACCACTGGTTCTTCACGGTCTTGTCTATATAAATAGTAACGTCAGATGCGATGTCTGTACGATCTTCCTTTTTGCTGCTGTAGTTGCCAGGACCACCGAGTGCACTGCGATCTTGCCATGTAGGCTCTTGGAGTGACCATGCGAGGTCGCCAGACTCTTCACCATAGACAGGTTCATATTCATCATTGACAAACCAAGGATGATTGATGACAGCAGTGAAGTCCTTTGCGCCATTCTCATCAGCCTCCTGAGTGTCGAGGTAATCACCACGAGCCTTTGCCAGTTTAGCAAATTCTGCCTGACAGAATTCCATTGGACGGTCTTCTTCGTCAAACAATGCCTTTGAATTAATCTCGCTGATGATAGCATTGAGATTAGCTATGAAGTCAGACAAGCCAGGATGTTCAGAGTTCTCAGAGAGTTTCTTTGACTTGCCGATAAGGAAGTCAAGATGACCGAGGAACTGGAGGTTTTCTTCATAGTATTCAATGAGGCGTGTTTCATTCTTGATGACCTTCATGTACTCATCAAGAGACTTTGAACTTTCAGCATCATTGTAGGCATCGTCTGAAGTCATGATGTCATCATCGACTGCTGATGCGATAGCCTGTACAAAGCTGTTGTTGAGGTACTTGAACTTTGAATTGGCAATTTTATTCTTGAGTGCTTCGAGTTCTTCCTTTTCTCTTGTGTACTCCTGCTGAGCAAACTTGATCTGCACATCTTCTGTAGGCTCTCCGTTGAAGATAATCTCCCAACCGCCCCAGCAGAGCCAGTCCTCTACGATGTAGTCTGTCTTTTTCAGACCTATCTTTACGTATGAATCTTCGGTGAGGAGAATGTCAAGCTCGTTCCAGTAATAACCTTTCTTGAAGTGCATAGATGCACCGAGGATACTGCTTGGATAGTAGAATGTCTTTTCTACATATTCTTCAGTCTCTTCATCATATTCGTCTGTGATTCTCTTGAAAGATCCATCCTTTCGCCAATCATCGCTTGGCCAAGTACAGAGGTTCTCGGTGCTTTCTGCACTACCCATGTGACGAATGGCCTTGCTAAAGTCTCGAACGACTTCAGAGTTAGGGTCAGAACTGCTAAGAATATCTGCATATACCCACGCATTCTTCTTATAAGAGTTTGTCTTGAGGTAGTTGCTGATACACTCACCTGTCTTTTGACCTGTTGCATCACGATAAATGGCCTGTACACGAATAGTGTAGTAGCCTGCTGGCATTTTAAGGACTTGGTGGAGTTCTGGCAGATCGTCTTCAATCTTACCATCACCATAGAAGCCTGCTGCAGTGTAGCCTTCACGTCCGTCATAAAGATTATCACCGTCGGTGATATAGTCAAACAGGAAATTGATACCTTGCCCCGTCCAATAGTTACCGAAGGTTCGGTTCTCTTTCACACTGCCATCGCCTTTCAGCGACCAAGGCTGACTGCTGTCGAAGTCTTTCATGCCTAACTGCCCTGCCACATTTACTCCTGTTGGTAGAGCGGATTCCTGTGCCCAGACTGCCATGGAGGCAACAAAGGCCAGAATCAAAGTGTAGAGTTTTCTCATAATAATTTAAATTAGTAAAAAAAGTTATGGTAGTTTGATAGATTGTTGTTTGGGTGGTAATGATGTTGTTTAGGTGGAAATCTGGAAACTGGTAGATTGTTTGGTTCCGCCCGTTTGGCAGACTTTTTTATCTTGATGTTCGTGGCAAAGGTCGTGAAAAGTATAGAGAAAAGATATAACAGATGTAACATAAACTGTCAAATATGATACATTTCAAAAAAAAGAATTGTGTTTCAAAACCGATATAACCCCTTTGTTTATGGGCTGTTTGATGGACAAAAGCAAGTGTGCATCAGGCGATTGGGCCTAATGCACACTTTAAGAAATTAAAAAATGTTACATTTGTTGCACTTGTGAATAGATGTAAAAGGTTAGGCAATTACATCTGTTGATGAACGCAAATGGAATGCTTAGAATCTGAAATCGACTCCAAATCGTACACCATTCTTCTGGAGTTTGTCACCTCCATAGATATCTGGATGGTCGTAGTAGTTGAGACGGCGTACGTACTGTATAGAGAAAATCTTGAAGATGTTGCTAACGCCTACAGTGAATTCCATGTATGGCTTGCTGCCCATAGCAAAGGAGGATTGATTTTGATAAGCATCACGGTAGGGGAATTTGAGCAGTTCGTTGTCGTTAGGACGCTTCATGGGGTCGTTGCGCTCAGTGAGGTGTCCGTAGAGCATCTTGAAGCCTACGAATTCACGCAACTTCATCTTTTTGAGAAGAGGGACTCGGTTGAGCACCTTTCCGTCGAGATCCCAGTTGAGGAGTAGTGAGGCATAGCGGTCATTGAGGAACTCCATGTTGCGAAGCATGTTGAATGACCAACTGTTGAACTGGGTGAAGTAGGAGAGATTGGATTGTGGTGTGAAGAGCATAGGGAATGGCACTTTATTCCACTGCACACCTCCTTTGAGATAAACCTCGATACTGCCACATGCGGCTGGAAGCCAGAACTTCTTGAAGACAGTTGCCTCGGTCATGTTATAGTTGTATTGCCCACCCATGAAGCCATGAAGACCCAAAGTATGCTCGAGTGTGAACACTGGAGCGTCCTTGTTGATGGCTTGACGCTGTTGTTTGCTGTTGATAAAGGTCTCATGAGGAGCAAAGCGGAAACCAAACTTCATGTCGCTTGTCTTGATATGAGGTAGTAGTGTCTGGTCTGCATTGTGCATGTATTCAAGTTTGCCTGTAGGCGTAAGTTTCGAGTGGTCCAATGCCACAGACCATGTCATGTGGTTGTCTGTCTCATACTGATATTTGATGTTGAGATCGTTTACATACATCATCTGATCGACCTTGCTGGATTTGAAAGAACTGTACATGTTATCCTTGATAGTACCTGCAAACTTATCGACTGGTGACATGTCATCATACATGTATGATGCGATGATGGAACGACGAGGAAACTCATGAGCCATATACTTCTTCTTGTTGAAAGAATACTCTGTCTCAATCTTGTATTTGGACTTTCTGTCTTTAGAGCCATAGGCATAATAGCCACGGAGGAAGAGGTGTGGATTAAGATTACCAGTGGTCTGGAAACTTGCCTGATAGCGCATGCCGTCCACATAGTTGTGAGATACGATAGAGTTGAGCGGAATGAAGTCTATCTTGTTTGGCTTCTTGGTCAATTCAATAGAATTCTCGACCGCTGCTGTGAGAAGGAATTTCCAGAAGCCACCCAAATCTTCATTAATCATATCTACAGACTTTCCGAGGTTGCTCTCCGTGTTGGTTAGTTTGATTGGACGGACAGAAGCCCAATATGTGGAATCCTTGAACTCTGCATCATGCATGACCTTGGCTATTTGTGGGGACTTGAAAGCCTTGGCATCAGTGATGGGCGAGAAGTCGTAGTTGGAATAACTGGAGTAGCGTTGGCATTGGAGTTTGAGCGCTCCATAGAGTCCGCTAAGTTCCACAATCATATCGTCTATCTTCAACACACGCTCGCCTGTTGGCAAGGTCATGAAATCTTGTATCACCATGAGATTGTCCACGTAATTGACGCCAGAGTTATTCGGGATGTTGAGCACGGCGCGTTTGATTTGATTGAGGTTATCATCAGTGATGAAGAGGTGCCCAGAGAAACCAAAGTCTTGCGTATTGTTAGGAAGGAAAACCACGTCTATGCAACGCTCGTCTTCCACCATGAGTGTGTCTTTGATATAATAGCGGTAGAATCCGATAGCCTCCGAACTTGAGATGGGGCTAATGAAAGGGTGCTGGAGCAGACGCACATTATCCTTGTAGATGTCCACATCTGTGAAAATGTCCTTAATATAAGTTGTGAAGAACTCGCCAGATGAAAGCATAGAGTTGAAGCCATCGCTTCTCTTCGCATGAATGATGGTCTTTGTGGTCTTGGGGCTCTTGCGGTAGTTTTCCTCGTAAGTAGTCTCATCCACCATGATAGGGATAATCAGTTTACCAGTTTCGGGGCAAACCTCTGCAAGTGAACTCTTCTTCACGTCATTGTAAGAGAAGGTGTGTTTCTCATATTTGTCAAAACGGTAGAAGTCCTTCTCCTTGATGTCACTCAAATGCTTGTTGGCAATCACCTTGCGCATGAGATCTACTGCAGGGTTGTTCTTGCGAGAATAATGATGCTTGGTCTTCCTCACGACGACCTCGTTCAGAAGAATGTCGTCCGAGTATAACTTGATGGTACTGTGAATTTCTTTCTGCCCACGATTGACTGTGACCGTGACGGGCTTGTAACCCATGAAAGACACTTCAAACTTGTTGTAGTTGTCGAGAATAGGCAACACAAAGTTTCCATCCATGTCAGAGGCTCTTCCCTCAGATGTTCCGATGTACTTGACCACAGCGAAAGGGATGGGCTGGCCATCTGCTGCGTCAATCACCTGACCGTAAAACTGCGCCTTCAGCACAACGGTGCAAACGATGAAAGATAGGAGTAGGAGTGTTCTGCGCATTGTTTTTTCTTTGATTAATAAAAATGTGACTCATAGATAAGAGTTCATGTTTCAAAAGAAAACATGACCTCACACCTATGAGTCACGAAATATGTTGAATGATTCTTTTAGTCAGAAATCAAGCAGGTGCCTGTCATCTCCTTAGGCTGTTCGAGACCCATGATGTGGAGGATAGAAGGTGCTACATCGGCCAATACTCCATTCTTGACCTTAGCGTTCTTGTTCTCTGTCACATAGATGAATGGCACAGGGTTGAGCGAGTGAGCCGTGTTGGGTGTGTCGTCTGTATTGAGGGCATTGTCGGCATTTCCGTGGTCTGCAATGATGATAGTCTCATAACCATTTGCTTTGGCGGTCTCCACTGCCTCGTTCACACACTGGTCGATAGCCTTCACGGCAGCATCAATTGCGGTATAGACACCTGTGTGGCCTACCATGTCGCCGTTGGCGAAATTCACCACCACCCAGTCGTACTTGTTCTCCTTGAGAGCAGCCACGAGCTTGTCTTTCACTTCAAAAGCCGACATCTCGGGTTTGAGGTCATAGGTGGCAACCTTTGGAGAATTGACGAGAATGCGGTCTTCGCCTTCAAATGGGGTCTCACGACCACCGTTGAGGAAGAAAGTGACATGGGCGTATTTCTCTGTCTCGGCAGTGTGGAGTTGCTTGAGACCCTTAGAGGCGATATACTCACCGAGGGTGTTCTCCACATTCTCCTTGGGGAAGAGGATATGCACGCCTGTGAATGAAGCGTCGTATGGGGTCATGCAGTAGTACTGGAGACCTGGGATGGTCTTCATGCCCTGCTCTTCCATGTCCTGCTGGGTGAGCACAACTGTGAGTTCCTTTGCACGGTCATTGCGATAGTTGAAGAAAATCACCACATCGCCCTCTTTGATGCGACCATCCACATTGCAGTTGATGAGTGGCTCCATGAATTCGTCTGTATTCTTGTGCTCTTCTGTGTGAGAGTCGTAGCAGGACTGAACGCCTTCCACCATGTCTGCCACCTCACGCCCCTTGCCGTTCACAAGTTGGTCGTAAGCAACCTTGACGCGATCCCAACGCTTGTCGCGGTCCATCGCATAGAAACGGCCAATGATGGATGCGATAGCACCAGTGCCCACCTCGTCAATATGCTTCTGCAGGTCTGAGATGAAGCCCTTGCCCGATTTTGGGTCGGTGTCACGTCCGTCCATGAAGCAGTGCACATAGCAATTCTCCACGCCATAAGCCTTGGCAATATCAATGAGCTTGAGGATGTGGTCAAATGAAGAGTGAACGCCGCCAGTAGAAGTAAGTCCCATGAGGTGGACACTCTTGCCATTCTCCTTAGCATAAGAATAAGCAGATTTGACTTCTGGGTTCTCCATGATGGAGTTGTCTGCACAGGCACGGTTAATCTTCACCAAGTCCTGATAAACAATGCGTCCAGCACCGATATTGAGGTGTCCCACCTCCGAGTTGCCCATCTGTCCATCAGGAAGACCCACGTTCTCGCCTGAAGCCTGCAACTCTGAGTGAGGATAGTTTGCATTGAGATAATCCATGTAAGGTGTTGGCGTCTGGTAAATGACATCACCTTTTCCTTTGTCGCCGATTCCCCATCCGTCGAGAATCATCAATAGCGCTTTCTTTGCCATAATTAATAGTCTATTATATTATATGTATAATCCTGAACGAAAAGTGTCGCACACACTTTGCGCCTGCAAAGTTACAATAAAAAAACGTGATGTGAAGTATGTGAGGTGCTGAAATTTTATTTTAGGCATATCAGCAAGTCTGTTTTTCCCCTTTTCGCTCTTGCATCTTGTTTTTTTTGATGATGTTGTGGCAGGACAGGAATGTTGAAAAGTATGGCTTCCCTTCTTGTCCTTGCATCTCTTCATGTCTGCAAAGAAAAAGGTAGCGGAATTATCTAAGAACCGTCTCGAAGGCATATCGAAGGCATATCGAAGGCTCGCAGAAGCATGGGGAGGATAAGTTCGGTCGTAAAGATAAAACTCACGTTTGGATAAAAGACGGCACTTGTCCCAAACAGGGGAATTGTATGCTTATGCCAACAAGTGACCTCTCCATTGGGTTAGACCATCGAAAAAAAGATTCTCCTTTATTTCCCGCCTTGAAATATTTGTCAAACGTATCAATTATACAAAATAATTCTGTAACTTTGTCCTCAGAATGGAATTAATGACTCACATAGACATTCCTGCATCTGATTGGAAACTCTCCAGCGGCGCGAAGGTGTTGCTGGTAGGCTCGTGTTTTGCTGATGAGATGGGGCAGAAAATGCAACGGGGAGGATTTGAGGTGATGGTCAATCCGTTTGGCACACTCTACAATCCTGCCAGCATTGCTGCCAGTCTTCTGAGAAGCCTCAGCGAACGGGAGTACATGATGGATTCTCCTGAACTTGTGAGGGGAGAACAGGACCTTGTCTGGCACTCCTGGATGCACCACAGCACTTTCTCTTCAAGCGAGAAGGAGAAGTTGGTGGCTAAAATGAACAAGACAATGCACATAGTGGCGGATTTTCTGAGAGAGGCCGATGTGCTGATTGTCACGCTGGGCACTGCTTTCATCTATCGTCTGAAGAAAACAGGGGCATTAGTGGCAAACTGCCACAAGCAAAAAGACACTCTCTTCACACGAGAGCGCATGAGTGCCTACGACATTGCTGACCAGTGGCAGACGCTCCTCATGCTTTTGCATAGCGTCAATCCACAACTGAAGATACTTTTCACGGTGAGCCCAGTGCGCCACAAGCGGGATGGCTTTCATGCCAATCAGATTTCAAAGGGCATCCTGTTGCAGGCTGTGGACGAGATGGATGTGGATTATTTCCCATCCTACGAAATCATGATGGACGAACTTCGTGACTACCGCTTTTATGCAGATGACATGATCCATCCTTCCGCTCGGGCAGTGGAATATATCTGGCAGAGGTTTCAGGATGTTTTTTTTGACAACAAGACCAAGGACGCTGTGGCTAAAGCCACGAAAGAGTGGGCTCGCCTACAGCATCGAAATATTATCTTATGACTTACACGATTGATGAAATAGCGCAAGTGGTTGGTGCACAGCGCACGGGAACTGCCGAGACTAAGATTAACTGGCTGCTCATTGACAGCCGTAGTCTTTGTTTCCCCGAGGAAGCGCTCTTCTTTGCCTTGAAAACGGAGAAGAACGACGGGCATAAGTATATTGATGAACTATACCGCCGCGGGGTGAGAAACTTTGTGGTGGAGCACCTGCCTGCCTCTGGCATGGAGGGATCCAACTTCCTTGTGGTGAAATCCCCTCTGCAGGCCTTGCAGCAACTGGCAACCTATCATCGTGAGAGACTGAACATTCCTGTGATTGCCATCACAGGTTCGAATGGCAAGACAACCGTCAAGGAATGGCTCTACCAACTTTTGTCTCCAGACTATAATGTGTGTCGCTCGCCTCGCAGCTACAACAGTCAGGTAGGTGTGCCGTTGAGTGTGTGGCTTATCAACCAGCACAATGACCTCGCCATCATTGAGGCAGGCATCTCACAGATGGGAGAAATGTCAAGACTGGAGAGAATCATCAAGCCTACACTGGGGGTGATGACCAATCTCGGCACTGCTCATCAGGAGAACTTCATGAGTTATGACATCAAGTGTGCGGAGAAAATGCAACTATTCAAGGGCTGCAAGGTGGTGGTGTCAAACTCCGACAACCTGACTGTGCAGAAATGTATGGATACTCTTCCTATGGAAGTGCAACGGATGATGCTGAAAGTGAGAGGCGTGGAGAAGGAGGGCGATCATGCCACCATCCGTTTTGAATATGGCGGGAATGTGGGTCAATACACGATTCGCTTTATTGATGATGCTTCCATCGAAAATTCCATCACATGCTTCTCTACCGTATTGGCTCTTCACACAAGCATACCAATGGATGTGCTCTGCAAGAGAATGAGTCAGTTGGAACAGGTGGCAATGCGACTGGAGGTGAAGGATGGAAAGAATGGGTGCACACTCATTAATGACTCTTACAACTCGGATGTACAGTCGTTGGACATTGCGCTCGACTTTATGAGCCGCCGTCCTGAAACTCGCCAGCAGCACCGCACTCTTATCTTGAGTGACATTCTGCAAAGTGGCGAAACCCCCAGAAGCCTCTACTCTCGTGTGGCTCAGATGGCGATTTCCAGAGGGATAGAGAAGGTGATAGGCGTAGGAGAGGAACTCTGTGCCAATGCAGAGTATTTTCCCATGGAGCATTATATGTTTCATACGACAGAGGCACTCATCCGTAGTGATGTGTTTGCCCAGTTGCACAATGAGTTCATCCTCATCAAGGGTGCTCGTCAGTTCCGCTTTGACAGATTGAGCGACCTTCTGACATTAAAGGTGCATCAGACCATTCTTGAAGTGAATCTCAGTGCTTTGGTAAACAATGTGAGGCATTATCGACGATTCATGCACCCAGAGACCAAGATGGCGTGTATGGTGAAGGCAAGTGGCTATGGAGTAGGCTCTTTGGAGACGAGCAAGACGCTTCAGGACAATGGAGTGGACTATCTTGCTGTGGCTGTGGCTGACGAAGGGGTGGACCTTCGAGAGGCAGGCATCACGGCAAACATCATGATTATGAATCCTGAAACCACCTCATTCAAAATGCTCTTCGACTATCGCCTGGAGCCAGAGGTTTTTAGTTTTGACCTACTCGAACAACTCATTCATGCTGCGGAGAAAGAGGGCATCACGAACTTTCCTGTTCACATCAAGCTGGATACAGGCATGCATCGTCTGGGTTTTAACCCAGAAGAAGACATGCCGAGATTGATTGACCGCCTTCGCCGTCAAACCGCCTTAGTGCCTTGTTCTGTGTTCAGCCATTTTGTGGGTAGTGATGGCGATAAGTTTGACACCTTCTCTCGCCGTCAGTTTGAACGTTACGACAAGGCAAGTCGCCTGTTGCAGAAGGCCTATTCTCATAAGATCATCCGTCATATATGCAACTCTGCAGGTATTGAGCATTTTCCTGAATACCATTTGGACATGGTGCGTTTGGGGTTGGGGCTCTATGGCATAGATGCTCGAAATAATCATATTCTTAATAATGTGGCAACCTTGAAGACAACCATCTTGCAGATTCGCCATGTGCCTGCAGGAGACTCTGTGGGCTACTCTCGCAAGACAGTGCTTGAACGTGACAGCCGTATTGCTGCTATCCCTATTGGTTATGCAGACGGTCTGAATCGTCATCTGGGTAATCGTGGCTGTTACTGTTTGGTCAATGGCAAGAAGGCTTACTATGTGGGAAATATCTGCATGGACGTGTGTATGATTGATGTGACAGACATAGAGTGCAAGGAGGGTGACCAGGTGGAGATCTTTGGCGATCATTTGCCAGTCACAGTGTTGAGCGATGCGTTAGATACGATTCCTTATGAGGTGCTAACAGGTGTCAGCAACCGTGTGCAGAGGATCTATATCCAAGAGTAATATCAAAAAACACCCACTGAATCATACAACTCAATGATGATGCCTGTTTTATGAAACATCTTCTTTCCATATTATTATTGATGTGTGTGCAGTCAGCCACGGCACAGCGGCTTATTCCGCATGAAAGCCTACATCATTTGGAAGAACTTTCTTTGCCCGAAAGGGTGGAGCCTCTCCTCACTGATGGATGGTATCAGGATGCACCTAATAATAATATGTGTCCGCTGGACAAGGATGGCAATCGATGTCTGGTGGGTTGTGTGGCTACAGCGATGACTCAGGTGATGCATTATTGGCAGTGGCCTTTGCAGGGAACGGGGTCTCATGAATATACAGATGAAAAGGGATGTGGGCAAACACTTTCGTCAAATTTCTCCCAACACAAATATGACTGGTCTCAAGTGCTGGATTTCTATCGTGAGGGTGAATATTCTCAACAGCAGGCCAATGCCATTGCGCAGGTGAGCAGTGATTGTGGCATTGCTGTCAATATGCGATATGGTTCAGTGACGAGTGGTGCTCATACGGTCTATCAGCCTCTTGCATTGGTCAGATACTTTGACTATGACCCTGGTGCTCAGATCTATTTCCGTGATTTCTATTCACTGGAGGAAATCACCCTAATGCTTAAGCAGGAACTGGCAGCAGGTCGCCCTGTGCTCATATCGGGAACAAACCATACGGGTGCTCATGCTTTTGTTTTGGATGGTTATGACGAGCAAGACCGCTTTCATCTCCATCTGGGCAATCCCAACAATGTAGGAGATGGATGGTCGAGTCTTCAGAACATGACACCCAGCCAGGAGGAGTGGTATGATGCTGACAGTCCTGAAAATGGTATGAGTGTACTTCAGATATTTGTGATGGGCATTGTACCATCCAATCATCCAGAAGCAAAGGGTGTGGAGAGGTACAATTTTGGTTTTCAGTATATCAGTGCTGTGAGAGAAAGGGAGGATGAGTGCCCTGTCTATACCCGTGAGCAGGTGAAGGTGACGGTTCACGACCTCTCCAACATGGGGTGGAACACTTTTAATGATTCTGTTGCCTTGATGCTCAAGAGGGATAACAGGATTGTATGCCCTCTTTATGTGTATGACCGAACCTTTCTGGTGGAAGAAATAGATGACACGACCTACAATGACACCATTTGCTTTGCCATTCCTCCCACTGTGGAGAGAGGGCTTTACACCATAGTGCCTATGTACCGCGACAATGCAGAGGATGGAGGGAAAGAATGGCGCGAGGCTCTCACTTCACCAAGCATTCCTAACTACTTGATTGCAGAAGTGCAAGACCAACAGGTAACCTTGAGCAGTGACACCCTTTCCACGGGTTATCTTACCATTGAGGACATTGATTTCCCCGACTTTATGATTCATGACACTTGCCCAGAGTATAGTATTACTTTCAAGAATCATCGTGCGGAGATGGCAGGTAGGTTTTATCTGGTGTTGGAGTGTATGGATGGTTCGGGAAAGACATTCATACTGCAAGCCCAAGGTCTCAGTTTGCAGAAGGATGAGGTCACCACCCGTCGTTTTCATAAGACGAAACTCTTCCTGAATAGGATTGGTGAGCAGTTCCGCTTGCGTGTGAGGTATCTTCCCTGCCTTTATAGCGATGATGGTAGAGCCATAGAGATGGAATTGCCAAGGGAAATCATCATCACTGTTCTTTCTGAGAACGAGATGGAGATTGCATCTAAAGAAAAAACATTCAATACTCAGAATTCAGAATTCAGTTAAATTGAAGACACAAAAAAAGACTTATAAATATTATGGACTTCTATCCAAAGTGAAATCGATTCGAATTTAACTGAATTCTGAATGTATGTAGTGACCATACCTTTGTATCGTCAATCGAAAAGAGGCTTCACTGATGACCCTTGCTGATCTTTACTGATGCCTCAGGTCGGTCTTTACTAATGATACGTGAGTTCGACGTAAGCCCTACGCAATGAGTCTGCTTTTGTCAATGATTTCAATGTTCATTTCCGGCTTCTTAGGCAGCAGGTTATAGGCAATAA
>JAAYDO010000029.1 GCA_012729225.1 Bacteroidales bacterium
CCTTGAAGGCATTAACAATAAAATCAAGGTCATGAAGCGCAGGGCCTATGGTTATAGAGACGACGAATACTTCAATCTACTACTGCTCGGATTGCATGACAAAACCAACGCAATTCGGGGATGAACCCATGTTTTTTCTTTATCTGACAAATGCATAACTCTTCTCATTCTGTGATAGTATCTTGAGATGAAAGAACTTCTCATCCCTTACCCATATGATTGCTGTTTCATAGTTTTGATCTTGTTGTTTTTCTCTTCAAGTTTACCTGTGATATGTAATGATCAGACCAAGAGAGAAGCCACGTTTATGAGTTAGCAAGGTTTTCGCAAACTTTATCAAGAGCGGTACTTTAGAGTTCCTTTGCCTGTTCAGCACCCAAAAGGCAACAACAATAGCTGATAGTCATGCAGGATATTCTTCATGGTACTATCCATGATGGGTTGTCACAACTTGAGAAGTAGTCCAATTGCATGAGTATAATCACCAATATCAAAGGACATTTTTGCTTCTGTGTCAGGAAATACACCTTTTTTTGTATAGACAAAAGGTGTAATAATAATTTCTTTTTCAGATAGAGAGAAACTAATTATTTTATGTGATTTATATAATGTATTCCAACTCTTTACATTCAAACCGATTAGCACATTCTTTGTTGTTTCATTTGTCACTGGAACTCCTGAATTGCTATATTGCAATGCTTCATTCATCATGTTTTCAATATTCTGGAGATCATTTACAGATATGATAAAACATGGTGGATGCGCAATCCATAATCCTAACTCATTTTTTGATTCAGGATAAATCTTGATTTCTGTTTCCGTTTTGCAAACAGTTATTTGTTTCTTTATATTCATAATTCATACGTAGTTTTGGGTGTGTATTGGGTTCAACAAGCAGGGAAGGCAACTGCATTTACAACCCTACTTCCAGCAGCATCAATCATACCTTCGCTACATATTGTTCATAGTCTTGAGGTGTCATAGTCCTGTCATTTAGAATGATATGTTGTTTTGGTACAATAGGAAATTTTCGAACATGGTTTTGTAGGCGGCTACTTTCTTGTCAAAAGCAAGGGGATAGGCACGAGAAGAGGATGGAAGACGGTAAAGATGTAGTTGAAATCCATCCTCATTGTAAAGATTGGGGATGACTACAGAAGTGTTCACCTTTGGTTGTGTTGGGATGTTGAGTGCCTGACAGATGGTTTCTGTTGCCTTTTCCCCTGTGGTGACAATTGCCTTGCATTGGGGCAGTTGGTGAAGCAAAAGATGAATGTCGGTCGATTCAATTACTTCAAGAAACTTGTCGGATGCATTGTCTTTTTTACGATGAATGGCCGAGGCTGTATCAAAGAAAGCAATACCTTTTTCTTGGCAGAAATCAACAATTTCCTTTATCTTGAATGTCTTCCTTTCTTGATCAACAAAATGATTTTTATCTCCAAAGAATATCTGTCCTTCTATGCGCCAATGGTCATTGATGAAGTTTGGATAATAGAATTCCATGCACCATCTTTTGATTTGAGGTGGAAAACTTCCCAGAAAGATGACTTTAGCATGCTGAGGCAGGAATGGAATCAGAGGATGATATTCTACCTCATCAGAACTTTTTTCTATGTTCTCCTTGTTTAGATATGAGATGTTCATAAGCTTCCATGTGAGTTTACGGTACAAATATACGGTTTTTTCTTCTTCTTTCTTATGTTTACTCGTTTTTTTATCTTAACTTTGTCGTATGAAAATCGTATTTGCTTTCGATTCTTTTAAGGGTTGTCTTACGGCAGAGGAAGCTTGTCATGTTGCCATGAGAAGCGCACTTTCTGTCCTTCCTGATGCTCAGATTGCTTGTGTGCCTTTGAGTGATGGAGGAGAAGGTCTTGCGCAATGCTTCCTCCAGACAGACTGGGCTAAAGAGATTTGTGCGGAAGTTCATGACCCATTGATGGAGCAAGAAGAGTTTTTCAGATAAAAAGCAGGAGAATCTATCATGCAGACCAACCCATTAAGAGATTTTTTCTATTATACAAAAAGTGACAGGCGTGCAATTGCGGTCTTAGGTTGCATAGGCGTGTTTTGTGTGGGTGTGTTGATGGTGGTTCACACACTCAATCATCAAGGCGAGAGTGGAGACAAGCAGGTTGGGGAGAAGATGAGGTTGGAAAAGAAACTGGAGAAAAAGGAAAAGACGACAGGCCTGCCTGTGGAAAGTGATGTGTCGATGCAAGCAACGTTATCGGTCTTTGATCCTAATACAGTAGATTCGCTTACACTAATCCGCTTCGGGTTGAAACCTTGGAAGGTGAGGAACTTCCTTCATTATAGGGAGGCAGGAAAGGTTTTTCGTTCAGCAGAGGATATGGGAAACACTTATGGCTGGACATCGGAAGATGTGGAAACGCTGTTGCCTTATGTGCGTGTAGGCACTCAGTATCAGGAGAAATCTTCTCGGCTATGGGAAGGGAAGGATGGAGAAAGAAAGCATGACCATACGGATGAGAATAAAAGTCATGGCAAGTATGATGAACATCAAGGGGAATCATCCCCTCGTTATGTTTCCAATAAATTTCAGACATTAGTGCAGGTGGATGCGAACACGGCAGATACAACCACTCTTCGTCGCATTCCAGGCATTGGAGAACATACCAGTAATGCCATCGTTCGTTATCGTTCTCGTTTGGGTGGCTTCCATTCGGTGAATCAACTCATGGAAATAAAGATGATGTCGCCAGAACTTCTAAAATGGTTTTCTGTAGCCCCTGCATCCCCTGTGTCAAAAATCAAGATCAATGAGGCTTCATTTCAGGTTCTCAATGCTCATCCATACATTTCATACCATCAGACGAGGGCTCTTCTGCAGTATATCCGACTCTATGGGCAAGTGAAGGACGAGAAGGCTCTTCTTGCCACAGATATATTCTCGCAGGAGGAGATTGACAAACTTCGTCCTTATCTTGAATATTAGGGCAGAAAGGGTTCGATGGGAAATGGATTCTTGTGTACAGACGGGATTCAGTGTGTTGTAAATAAAAGTGCTTTCAGTGAACTCATCCTCCTCTTCATCAGATTCTTAGAAGGAGTGAGAGAGGGTTGTGTGCGCAAGAGTGGAATGGTGGTTTTTCCCTTTCATCAGACACCTCAAACAATTGAAGTGTGCTTCATGCTCCAACGCATCATTGTTCATGTTGCAACGAACCATTGTTCAAGTGCCAACGCATAATGGTGCTATGAGCCATGAACCATGCGTGCGTTTTTGCCCTTATAAATATCAAATGGGGAGGAATCTGTAAATCATTGTACAAGAGGATGATATGGGTTTTTGAGAGAAGGATGGATGACTCCACCCACATTCCTGGGAGAGTGCCCCTGCCGCAAAGCCTGTCAGAAAAGTTTCACTTCTCTTCCTCCTTCAATGAAAAGGCGTGAAAAATACGGGTTTGACAAATTCAGAATAGCGAGAGCCGTGTGTCAAATGTCCTTTGTGCATTGATACATGGCTTTTTTGGAAATAAGCCATGTACAGCGATTTTTCGCAGTCACCCAATTTCAAGGTAGATATAATGTGCCGAACTCACGTTAATTATCCCCGACTCCTATCGAAGGCTTATCGAAGGCATATCGAAGGTTCGCAGAAGCATGGGGAGGGTGTGTTGGCGGCAACATGCTGTCTCGTTCGTTTCAACCACAATCCCCCTCCCGGATGTGAGCAGTGGCACAAGAGGCGAAAAAAGTTGAAATCTGAATCGGATGTTTTAGGGACATGCATATCAGGACGGTTGAGATTGAGACAATCGAGACAGCCCCGTTCTGACAGAAAAAGGAGACCGCCCAGTTGTCTTTCTTTTGATGATGAGAGCAGAAATGCTCCTTGCCTTTGCCATGTCAATCAGAAAAGAGACTTCACAGATTCTTCTCGTTCAACAAAAGCGGTCCGCTTCTATCAAGAGGCGAACCGTTTGTTGATATGTGCAGGTCTTGATTCTTAATAGACCTTGAATCCGATAATCTTTCTCACCTCGCGGAGAGTGGCGGCAGCACTTTCGTGTGCTTTCTCTGCACCAAGTTTGGCAACCTTGTCAAGCAGTTCTTGGTTGCTCTTATATTCGAGAATGCGCTCGCGAATAGGCGCAAGAGTATTTACAATGTCTTGTGCCAACTGCTTCTTCATGTCGCCATAGCGGATGGTCATGTTGTTCCACTGCTCATCAAAAAAGTCATAAGTGTCCTTGCTGGACGCAATCTCCATGAGTGTGAAGAGGTTCTGAATCGCCTCAGGTTTCTCCTGATTTGGCTCAGTAGGCCCAGCGTCGGTCACAGCCTTCTTCACTTTCTTCTCAATGCTCTTGGCATCTTCATAGAGGTAGATGCAGTTGCCCTCAGACTTTCCCATCTTGCCAGAGCCGTCCAGTCCAGGAATCTTGATGGCATGATCGCCAAAGTAGAAGTTCTGTGGCTCGGGGAAAAACTCCACGCCATAGATGTTGTTGAAACGGCGAGCACACTTGCGTGCCATCTCCATGTTCTGTTCCTGATCCTTGCCAACAGGCACTTTGGCCGCTCTGTGCTGAAGAATGTCGGCCGCCATCAGTGTGGGATAGGTGAGGAGACCTGCATTCACATTGTCGGGCTGCTTGCGAGCCTTCTCCTTGAATGTGGTCACACGCTCCAATTCGCCAAGATAGCAGTTCATGTTCAGATAGAGATAGAGTTCAATAGTGTCTGGCACGTCGCTCTGAATGTAGATGGTAGATTTCTCAGGGTCGATGCCACAAGCAAGGTATTCTGCCAAAATGGTGCGGGCAGATTGCTGTATATCTTCTGGTTTTGGATGTGTAGTCAAAGAATGCCAGTCGGCAATGAAATAGTAGCAGTTATAGTCATCTTGCATCTTCACAAAATTCTGAACTGCTCCATAGTAGTTGCCGAGGTGAAGGTTTCCTGTAGGGCGAATGCCGCTAAGTACGATCTCTTTCATGTTTTTATGCTTGAAAATTTGTGCAAAGATATGAAAAATAAGTGGGAAAAAGCCTATCTTTGCAACACAAAAAGCATATTTTATGAGAATAGGTGTATATGGAGGAAGTTTCAACCCCATTCACAAGGGGCACACACAGTTGGCAAGTTCCATTGTTGATCAGGGATGGGTTGATGCTCTGTGGTTTCTGGTGTCTCCTCTCAACCCCTTGAAGTCGGATTCTGTCAGCGATATGGCTGCGTATGAACACCGTCTGAAGATGGCGGAGTTGGCCACTGAGGGCGTGAAGGGAGTGGAGGTGTCTGATTTTGAAAACCGTCTGCCTGTTCCATCCTACACTATCACTACGTTGCAAGAACTTCAGCGGGCATACCCACAGCATGAGTTTGTGCTTGTTATTGGTGCAGACAATTGGGAGCAGTTCCCTCGTTGGTATCATGCTGATGACATCCTCAGGTCTTTTTCAGTATTGATTTATCGTCGTCCAGGTTATGAGATAGATGAGCGTTTGCTTCCACCTTCAGTGAGGGTGGTTACAACTCCTTTGTTCGACATTAGTTCCACCCAGATTCGCGCTTCCGCAAAGAAGGGCCGCATGATGAGACGTTGGTTGGACGAGAAGGTGGTGAAATACATCAAGAAAGAAGGGCTTTATCTTTGATGTTTGCACACTTCAAACCCACGAAGTGGAGTGTACGGCTGTTTGACGTGTATTTCTCTCATCCACGTTGCTCAGAATTTCCACCTCAATTGTACTTGAAGGTCTTCTCTGTGATTGTCGTCAATCATCTCCAGTCCACTTCCGATAGCAGACCGATTGAAGTATTTTGTAATGCCGAGTTTTGTGTTGATGAAGAATGATTGTTTGACCATGGGAACAGAAGCCACAAAAGTTGCTCGAATGCCTTTGTCGTAGAAGGATGATGAACCATAGGAATAGAGTAGGGATGGCTCGTATTGATACACCCTGCCATTATAGCCGCTTGTGTTGAAGTACGTCAGTCCAAGGTCGAAACGGCAATGGTTCTTGGGATTTTGCCAACGAATACTCTCGCTGAATAATATTCCGTAGTCATCGGTGTTTGAAGCAAAATGACTCGTCACTCCTGTCATCATGGTGCGGAGAGTGATATACTCCGACAGGATGTGGCTCAACTGTAGCTTGAAGTTCTGGTCGGTCTTATACAATAAGATGGGGGATGCTTCACCATTCATCTTATAATCTTTCTGTTTGGATTTGATTCTGTATCTCGCTTGCAGACTCCATTTGCTGTTAGGCGAATACTCCACTTGCATCATCCCTTCAACACCGTTGGAACTGTTTGATACGCCATGCTTCAGCCAAGGGAAATACATGACATCCACGTAGGTGCTGATTTCCATGTTGGTGAAAGTTCTGGATGTCCATCCGAGCGAAAGCCCTTCTTCATTCTGCACAGAAGAATTCTCTCCAAAAGATTTTCCGTTGATGCTGACAAACCTTGCCCCGTAATATCTGCCAATCAGCATCAGCGTGTTATAGTCATTCACATTCCATCTCACAGCATTCAGACTCGCCATGCCGTTCTGCTGCTTGTTGTCACTATAAGCAGTTTCTCCATTGATGAGCCACCTCTTGTAGCGATAGGAGTAGGCTATGCTTCCCACCAGAAAGTTCTGACCTGTGGCATTGTAATAACGGTATAAAGTGGATGGGGTGGTGTATTGAGGGGTGAGAGGCATGTCGAAATGTGTGAAAACAATGGTGGTGGATAATTTGAGTCCATTGTTCTCCCAATGAATGTTGCCGCCCCAGTTGCTGACACCGAGATTTCCTTTTCTGCTTTTCTCCAAAGTTGTGCGATGCATGCCGTCTTTCTTCAGTGAGGTGACACCTGTCATCTCCTTATTGAGCGTGCCATCTTCCTTTCTGTGAGAGCCAAAGGCGGATATTTCCCAGTGTTTCAGTTGGAAAGAGATTGCTGTGCCAGTGAAATGCCCTGTTTCAGTGAGAGAGGAATGCTTGCTAAAGCCTGCTCCCATCTCTTTGACAGAATTCATCATCATACTCTTGCCAAACTTCATACCGCTGTTGATGGCTAAGCCCAGCCCGAAATTCACCTTGTAGTTGCCCAAAATGGCTCGTTTGACGATTCCCATATCTCTCACCATGAAGTACATGGACCAATAGTCCACCCCCTTCTCCCCTGCATCCTTCTCCATCTGCAGTCCAGCCATGAGTTGGTTGTTGCTGGAGAAGGCATATCGAAAAGAATGGTGAAAACGATCACCGAGATAAGCCTTGTTGTTAGGCAAATGGTCCGATGCTGTAGTTTGTTTCTTGTATCCCTCTTTTGTGTAGAAGGGAATATCTGTCCTCCACGCCATTTCGTGCTTGCCCCTCCTCAAGAACTCTTCAAGGGAAGGCTTTTGTCGATGTGCCAGAGCCTCTTGGTCCACTATGGCAAACAATCGTAGCATGTCCCTTTCTCTCTTTCCGAGGTTGCTCACATACATCAGTTCGCCCATGCTCTGCATAGGGCTATTGTGCTTCAGATACTTCATGATGCCTTCCACCTGTTCCTCGCTCAAGAAGGGCAGAATGCTGAGGTCTTCTTTTGTGGCTTCGTTGATGTTGATGGGGTTGGCGTGCAACTCATAGAGTTGAAGCAACATTTCTTCATCGATGCTTTCCTCTTCCCCTCCATCGCTCGCCCATTCTGCAAAATCTTCCCACGTCATGCGTGTTCCTTCCTGCGCATGGCTTTGACAGAAGGCGTTTCCTGCGATGAGAAATAATGAAATGATGAAGAAGAGGCTACTTTTCATGGTGGCAAATCTGTAAGAAGAATTAGGTTTCAAATCTATTTAAAATAAAAAAGGGTTGCCGCTGCAACCCGAACCTTTGTTAACCTTAAATCTAATACTATGAAAAACACGTCGCAAAGTTAATGGCTTTTTTTGTGTTTGTCAAGCATATAATAGCAAAACATCCTCAAATGGATGATTTCTTGATTCAAATCAATTGTTTTATAATAAATGTCCTTAAAATTGAAAAACTTTAGAAGGAAATGATGCATGTCTCATTTTTTTTCTCTAATTTTACATTTCATATAGGAAGATGAGGCTCTGAGGGGAGCATTTCAATGTGAAGATGACAAAAAAGAAGTGGATTTGTTGTGATGAAAATAGAGGAGGCGATGCTGAATCCACCGCACAAAGGTTGGTGTCATGATGAAGGAGTGGAGAAATGAATGATAGGACAAGACACTAATCAAGGGAATGCTAATAAAAAATAACAACATAAATGAATTATAGATGGAACTACGAACCACCTACAACCGAAGATCAGGCATGTGCCGAAAAACTGGCCAGCGACGTCAAAGTCAATTTGGCTATCGCTCAGATGCTTGTGGCCAGAGGCATACGTACGGCTGATCACGCAAGGTCATATTTCCGTCCGCAACTTCAGGAACTTCACGACCCTTATCTCATGAAGGATATGAAGAAGGCCGTAGAGCGATTGAATGAGGCAATGGGCCAACGTGAACGCATCATGATATATGGTGACTACGATGTGGACGGTTGTACGGCTGTGGCTTTGGTATATAGGTGTATCACCCAATTTTATTCCAATGTGGAATGCTATATCCCCAATCGAAGCGAGGAGGGATATGGAGTGTCCCGGCGTGGTGTGGATTATGCAGAGAGTCAAGGAGTGAAACTCGTGATTGTGCTTGACTGTGGCATCAAGGCTATAGAAGAGATTCAATATGCCAAGGATAAAGGCATAGACTTTATCATTTGCGACCACCATGTTCCTGACGAAACACTTCCCCCCGCTGTGGCAATTCTCAATGCTAAACGTGTGGACAACACCTACCCTTATCTTGACCTCTCTGGTTGTGGCGTAGGCTTCAAGTTCATGCAGGCATTTGCCATTAGCAACGGCATTCCTTTCAGCACGCTCATTCCTCTGCTCGACCTTTGTGCCATCAGCATAGCCAGCGACATAGTGCCTATCATGGGCGAAAATCGAATCTTGGCTTATCATGGGCTCAAGCAACTCAACAATAATGCCAGCACAGGTGTGAAGGCTGTGATGGAAGTGTGTGGATTGACAGGAAAAGATCTCACCATGAGCGACATCATCTTTAAGATAGGCCCTCGCATCAATGCCAGCGGACGCATCCAAAACGGCAAGCAGTCGGTGGATCTTCTGGTGGAGCATGATTATGACAAGGCCTTAGAGTTGGCAAAAACCATCAATCAGTATAACGACGAGAGAAAAGAACTCGACAAACGAATGACCGAAGAGGCTGGCCATGTGGTGGAGCAGATGCCGAAGATGGAAGATAAAAGTTCTATCGTCATCTATAATGCCGATTGGCATAAGGGTGTGATAGGTATAGTGGCTTCTCGCCTCACCGAGGAATATTTCCGTCCGGCAGTGGTGCTTACTCTTGATGGCGACATTGTGACAGGTAGTGCCCGTAGCGTGAGTGGCTTTGATGTGTATAAGGCCATTCAGAGTTGTGAAGATTTGCTTGAGAATTTTGGTGGGCACACCTATGCTGCAGGCCTATCCATGAAAGTGGAGCAGGTCGAGGCTTTCTCCCAGCGTTTTGAGACTTATGTGCAAGAACACATAGATCCAGAGCAGACCCGCCCCAACCTTGATATTCATGCCATTGTCAATTTCCGCGACATCACGCCCAAGTTCTTCAACGACCTCAAGCGCATGCGCCCCTTTGGTCCAGAGAATCCCAAACCTCTGTTCTGCACCAAGAATGTGTTTGACTATGGAACGAGCAAGGTGGTGGGACGACAGCAGGAGCACATCAAGCTTGAACTGGTGGACAGCAAGTCCAACAATGTGATGAATGGCATTGCATTTGGACAAAGTTCGGAAGCCCGTTACATCAAGACGAAGCAGTCATTCGACATCGTGTATAGTGTGGAGGAAAACGCACGCAAGCATGGTGAGGTCCAACTACAGATAGAGGATATCAGAACCCACGAAAAGAACATCCTAAATGAGTGAGCAGAAGCACCTCGATGTACTCAAACAGTATTGGGGCTACGATTCATTCAGAGGTATTCAGAGCGACATCATTGAGAGCATTTGCAGCGGTCGTGACACCTTAGGATTGATGCCTACTGGTGGAGGTAAGAGCATCTGTTTTCAGGTGCCTGCCTTGTCGCTGGATGGACTGTGCATTGTGATAACTCCACTCATATCTCTGATGAAGGATCAGGTACAGCAACTCAAGAACCGAGGGGTGAGGGCGGAGACAGTCCATGCAGGCATGATGCATGAAGATATTGTGCGAGTGCTCGACAATGCCGTGCTCGGTGGCTATAAGTTGCTCTATGTCTCTCCTGAACGCCTCTCCTCCGACCTCTTTCTGGCAAAACTTCAGCGCATGCAAAAAGTGAGCATGCTGGTGGTTGATGAGGCTCATTGCGTCTCGCAGTGGGGATACGATTTCCGCCCGTCTTATCTTCTGATAGCCAAGATTCGCCAGCTGTTGCCCCCCCATGTGCCTGTGTTGGCCCTGACCGCAACAGCCACTCCCAAAGTGGTGGATGATATTCAAGAGCGTTTGGGCTTTTGCCAGAAGAACGCCTTCACGATGAGTTTTGAGAGAAAGAACCTCATCTATGTGGTGCGGGAGACCGAAGACAGGGCAGAGGAGATGTTGCATATTTTGCAGAGTGTGCCTCAAGGCAGTGCCATCGTCTATGCGCGCACCCGTCAGCAGACCTACGATATTGCTCGCTATCTGGAAGAGAATGGTGTGACTGCCAGCAACTATCATGCCGGACTCACCAATGCAGAGAAGGATTTTCGCCAAACCAACTGGATGAAGAACCGTGTGCGGGTGATGGTGGCCACCAATGCGTTTGGCATGGGCATTGACAAGCCAGATGTGCGATTGGTCATCCACTTCAACATGCCCGACTCGCTGGAGGCTTACTTCCAGGAGGCTGGTCGTGCGGGACGTGATGGGCAGAACTCCTATGCTGTGTTGCTCTACAATCGTCAGGACATCCTCACGCTCAACCGCCGTGTGCCAGAGACCTATCCTACGCTCGACTATGTCCGCACCACCTATGAGAATGTGTCAAGCTTTCTTCAGGTGGGAGTGGGTGAGGCGCTTGGACGTAATTTCTATTTCCCCATCGACACCTTTTGCCGTCTCTTCCATCAGTTTCCGGTGCAGACCACTTCCGCCCTCCATCTTCTTAACAATGCAGGGTACATCGAGTTTCACGAGGAACAGGAGTTTAAGTCTGCCGTTCATTTCATTTTGAGAAAAGAAGACCTCTACCGCATCTACGAGACTGACGAAGAGACAGATGCCGTCATCCAAGCCATCCTGCGCAATTATTCAGGCGTGTTTGCCAACTTTGTTTACATTGAAGAGACCAACCTCTTTCATCTCACAGGCATCAAGGCAGAGCGTGTTTATCAGATACTCAAAGACCTGCATCACCGTCGCATCATCGACTTCATCCCCCACCGCAAAACTCCTACCATCTGCTACACGGTGGCTCGGGTGGATACAGACCTCGTGTCTCTGCCCCCTTCCGTGTATGATGACAGAAAGGCTGAATTCCAGAAACGAATAGATGAGATAGCCCATTACGTTTCCTCCACAGAAACCTGTCGGAGTCGCATGCTATTGGAATATTTCGGAGAGGAAATCCATCACGATTGTGGTCAGTGCGACGTGTGTCTGGAAAAGAAGCGTGCAGAGAATCAATGCCACACGCAGATGGAACAAGCCATCCAGACCATCACAGCCTTCCTGCAAGATGGCGAATTTCATCCGCTCAAAGACCTTGCTTCGCTTCAGGGTATCACAATGCCTCAGATAGATGAGGCCATTCGCCAGATGGCCCAAGAAGAGCGCATCATTGTGCAAGACACCCAAGTGAGGCTCGCTCAGAAAGCATAGTCTGTCAGAGACCCTTCTTCATCGTTTATAAATGACACACACATTGGTAATATATAGAAAAAAACTTCATCATGACATCATTTGAAATCATAGCCCAAACCACGCAGGCCATTGCGGCCAACCCGTCAGATGCCGCAGCCTATAAACTTCGTGCCATCACACTCATCCAGATGCAACAGGTGAATGAAGCATTGCAGGATCTTGACATGCTCATCGACACCCTTCATACAGAAGATGCCGAGGTGTATCAATTGCGTGGCACTCTTCGCATGAACAAGGGCGACAAGGAAGGAGCTCTGCTTGACATGCGCCGTGCCATCGATCTTAACCCCGCTCTGCTTCAGCAACTCAGCGGCGAGTTTCAGGCCAAAGGAAAGGAACACTGCTGACCCAGTTTCCCTCTCACATAGATTCTTTTTTTGGAGGGAAGACCAAGCGTCCTTCTTCAGAATAGCTGTTCGATGAAGGAAATGGCCGACGAACACAGGTCTTCACAGAGCCTTGCAGGGTGTTAGGCTACAATATTACAGGTAATAACAATATGATTGTATTTGTCTTTGTATCTGTGTGTTAGTGGCGATTTTGAGGAGTGTAAATTTGCAGTGAAAAGAAAATAATGTCACTTGAGTGTCACAAAAGCATGATTTCGGCAAGGCAAAGAAAGAAGTCATATTTTTCTTTTGGCCAGCAAATATATATTTAGATTATCATGTTCTTGTACTATCTTACCGAATCCAATTAAATAAATAGCCTGAAATAATAATCAACAATGTTACCACGCCGAAGAAGATACCTATCAATCGCCAAGTCATTACTTTTTTAAGCATTGTGGCTTCGGGGATGGATAGTCCGATGATAGCCATCATAAAGGCAATAGCCGTTCCAAGCGGAATACCCTTTGCTACAAATACCTCGATGATAGGCACAATACCTGCTGCATTGGCGTACATCGGCACTGCAAGCACCACAGCAAGCGGCACGCCCCACCAATTTTCTGCCGAGAGGTATTGCTCAAAGAAGCCTTCTGGCACATAGCCGTGCATCGTAGCACCAATGCCAATACCAATTAGGATATAGAGCAAAACGCCTCGCACAATGCCCCACGACTCACGGGTGATAGCGGGAAGTCGCTTGATAAACGGTGTTTTCTCTGCCTCCCATTGTTGACTTTGCACCGATGATTGTGCTTGTGCTGCTTTCACCCAATCGCTCAAATAGGGTTCAAGGTGCATATGACTCAATATAAGTCCCGCAATCATCGACAGCACCGTACCGCTCACAACATAAATAAGTGTTGCCTTAACTCCAAACGAGCCGAGGAACATTGCTACCGCCACCTCGCTAACCAAAGGTGAGGCGATAAGGAATGTCAGTGTTACGCCCAACGGTATTCCACCCTTAACAAAGCCGATAAAGAGCGGCACAGAGGAGCAGGAGCAGAACGGGGTAATACCACCAAAGAGAGCCGCCAAAAAGTAGTCCAAGCCATAGAGTTTGTGGGTGGCGAGGTATTGGCGTAGTCGCTCAATTGGGAAGTAGGCATTGATAATACCCATCACAAAACTGATGCTGAAAAGCAGTATTATAATCTTGATGCTGTCGTAAAAGAAGAAATTGACAGCAGTACCCAATGGTGTGGCGGTATCTAACCCGAAGATGCCATAAACCAACCAATCTGCAAATTGCTGTATCATACGCCCAATAACTCTTTAATCTCTGTTTCACTTGGCACATAGCCCTTGGTTTTCACCTCGCCATCAACCACTACGGCAGGGGTTGAGAGGATATTGTAGTTCATTATCTCCATAATATCCTCGACCTTTGTAATTGTCGCTGTGATGTTGTTCTCCTTGATGACCTTTTCGATAACTGCGTAGGTTGTCTTGCACTTGCCACAACCTGTTCCTAAAATCTTGACTTCCATAATTCCTAAATGTAAATTGTTAAACAATAATATACTCCGATTGTGATAAAGAGTATGCCTACCACTATATTGAGCCACTTCTGAATGACCTGCATCTTGCCATAGGCCGCCCCAATCTGTCCTGCACTGAACGCCAATATCCACGCTACAACAAGTACGGGCAAGGCGGTTGCAACGGCAAAGAGTATTGGTAATAGGTATCCCATAGTTGTGCTTGCCGACATCGGAATCAGCATTCCGAAGTAGAAAACTCCGCTCGTCGGACAGAACGCCAAGGCAAAGAGTACACCCAATATCAACGCACCGAATCCGCCTCGTCGAGCAAGTCCCTCTCCCTTACCTCCAAAGCCGAATGACGGCAGATTTAGTCGGTTTCCAAATAGCATAAACAGACCGATAAGCAACAAGGCAGGAGGTAGAATCAACTCGCCATAAGTGGCAATAAACTTTTGAATGCCAAATACGCTCGCACCGCTTCTTAAAATTGCAATCAACACCACACCAAGCAGTGTGTAAGCAATTGTGCGCCCCAAAGTATAGAAAACACCTTGCACAAACACCCCTTTTCTGCCCTCGATATGCTTGCCGATATAGCCAATAGCAGCTATATTGGTAGCTAATGGGCAGGGCGAAAGTGCCGTCAGTAGTCCGAGCAAGAGTGCCGTCACAGCAGGAGTTGTGGAACTATCCAACAATGATTGTAACCACTCCATAGTGTTAGTTATTAAGCATTTCTATTATCCGTTTTGACAAACCAGCCTTGAACTTGTCGGGAGCATTGCGGGCATTGCCAAAAGCAAACTCCGTCAGATTTGTTGCACTCTCTTTGCCGCTTTTGTCGTAATCAACGAGAATAAGCGACGACCAACTAATCTTGTATCGCTCGGCAAGAGCCTCGTCCTTGGTAATATCCACCGAACGAAATACCAACTTGCCGCTTTTCAACGGCTCGTCATAAGCCGATTCTACCAATGCCTTGGTATTCTTCTCAATTGCCATACAAGTGGCACAACGCTGTGTTCCGTGGAAGTACAACACCTCCACCACATCTATTTTCGTCTGCTGATTTTCAGCCACACTCTTGGTCTTGCCTCCCGAGCAAGCCACCATACCCACGCATAGGGTAAGAATCAATAATTCATTCTTCATTGCTTTTAATTTTACATTGTTTGTGATTTGTAGAATAACGAACATATCCTTCAAAAAAAGGGCAACTAGGAATTAACACTTACCACCACAAGAGCATTGGGGTATTTCCTGCCTCAGAATTTCTGTCACATAGAACTCGGATATTCGCTTCCTGATTTCATCCCTAACCCTACGGAATTCACTTGTGACAAACTCTTCTGACCCTTGTACGTGTGATGGATCGTCAAATCCGATGTGCAGACGTTTGCCGACCTTGCCAATGAACGTCGGGCAGGTTTCGTTTGCACCACCACAAACGGTTATCACATAATCCCACGCATCGTTAAGGTAAATACTTACGTTTTTGGGAGTGTGTGATGAAATGTCAATGCCTGCCTCTTTCATCACTCCGACCGCCAGCGGACTAACTTGTGGGGCAGGTTGGGTACCAGCCGAATGAACTTCCAGACTTTTGTCGAATGATTGGAGAAACCCATGTGCCATCTGGCTGCGGCAACTGTTGCCTGTGCATAAAATCAATACTTTCATACTCTTAAATGTTTTTATTGTTATATAAACTCGTTAGAATGTTTGTAATTTGTAGAATAACGAACAAAGTCATCAAAAGTAAAGGTTGAAAATCAACCTTCCTATTCAGTGGTTACCCGCAGCAGCTACCTTTTTTACCGGTACAATCGTCAAAGAACTCAGCGAACTGAGCCTTTGCCAGTTGCCAGTTCTCGCGGTTGATACAATATTTGACTTTCGGTGTTTCTACCTCACCTTGTATCAAGCCAGCATCTTTTAGTTCCTTGAGGTGTTGCGATACCGTTGCCTTGGCAATCGGCAATTCCTCATGTATATCACCGAAGTAGCAAGTGGTCTGTTTGGAAAGGAACTGTAATATCGCAATGCGTGCAGGGTGTCCCATCGCCTTTGCAAAGCGTGCAACCTGCTCTTGCTTAACGGAATAATCTTTATTTGCCATACTCTGGTCTTGTTTGTTGTTCGCAAAATTACGAATATAATTTTTAATCGGCAAAATTCATGTTATAAAAAGCGCTCACATTTAACATATATTATAATTCGAGAGGTTAGCACTTAGCTATCTCCGCGTAGTCTTCTTCTCTCTCCACGGCATATCCGGCGATGAACCACCTCCTCCTGTACCGACATGAGTCTGTGCAGGGCCACCAACCATCAATACTAAGGTAGCGTCAAGCAACTGTGCCTGCATCTGGCTGACCTGCTCAAACGGTTTAAAGATAGCATTGATAAGTTCGTATTCGGTAAATTCATCATTCAAAAACTTCTGCATAGCTGGATTGTTCCACTCTGTATATTTGGCATCGTCAAACACCTCATCTTTTACCTGTGTCCAAATGTGAACGCTTGGCAATGATACGTGTCTGGGAGAAATATAAAAGTGAGTAAGCGTAGCCCCTGAAGAAAGCCTATAACGATGGGGATTTACTTTACGGTCAAGCTCTCGGTTCTTCTCCTTCAAATTCTCGTTCTCCTTTTTATAGGCATCCGATTCTCGGATTGTTTTCTTTAAGGTTTGCTCCAAATTGAAACGGGCTTTCTCTCCATTCTCTGCCAATTGCTTTTTCTCCTGCTCCAATGCTCGGACTCGTTTTTGCAATGATTCAATCTGTGCGGTCTGTTCGACAATGGCGGTTCTTGCTTTTGCCAAGTCACCCTTATTGAATAGACTAAGGATGAAATTCTTACTCTCCTTAGCGGCTTCCTCCTCCTCCTTTTTCAACTTGGCTAATTTTACTTGTCTTGCTTCCGTTTCTTGAATGAGCATCTCGATGTTCTCCTGAATACTTTCCATCTTCTGCTTGTAGTAGTCACTGTTCGAAACATGCTTTGCAATGGAACCGACTACACCACGTTCAAGCCCGAAGCCTTTCATGGCTTCGCCATAGCTGTCCTGGTAATTGGTAAGCATGGAACGATGCATCACATCATCGGCACTCAGCCGTGGCCCTCCTTTTGCGGTACGGTATTTCTTTTGCCCCTCCCTCTCCCGACGCTTACGTTCTGTGGTTACAATAGGAATAATCGTAGCATGCAAATGGGGAGTTTTCTCGTCCATGTGCAGCACACAGGAAACCAAATTCTCCTTCCCGAATGTAGCTTCTAACCAGCGGATATTGGCATTAATCCATTCGGTCAATCGCCCCTCCTGCTGTATCTTCATCATTCGGTCATGGCTGCCGGATAAGATTGCACACAGGTGGGTTGTTTGGTTCTTGCCTATCTTACGTTTAAGTCCGGCATTGGCAAGCCGATTCTTAATGGCATCATTTCTGTCCCTTACCCCATCAGGGAATGAGAGCAATTCACGATTGAGGTGCGTTCTCGATGAATCGGCATTTTGAGGAATGAACGGTTTTCCGCTTTTCGTCTGTCTCTCTATGTGGGTGCTTAATCCACTGCCGTTTGAATTGCCACGTTGCATGTGGCATACTGCATATTGTGTCATGATAGTTCGTTTTAACCCAAATCGGTCATTAGAACTTTTACAACCCTCTTTTCTAATGACCGCCATTAGAAAAAGCTGATTATATTTGCTTAATTCCCAAAGACTTGCTAACTTAACCACGCAAAATAGAGTAGGGTTTATGATGCGAGATTATAACATAAAGTTCGTCAACAAGGAAATCACGCCGTTTGGAGGTCTTTCGTTGTTCTTGAAGATGCTTGAGAAGTGTCATTTTGAAGAACAGTTGGAGCGGTGCGACCTCCCTGTTCAAGGCTCCGATCGTGGTTACAAGCCTATGCAGCTGATACAGGGTTTGTTTGCCGGTGTATGGTGTGGGGCGAGTTGCTTCGGCCATCTTGATGTCGTCCGCTATGATGCTGCTCTTTGCAAGTTGCTCGGCTGGGAGCGCGGTGCCGACCATAGGGCATACCAGCGTTATTTCAACAAGTTCTCGCAAGCCACTAATCAGCGTGTGTTCAGCGAGCTGTTTAGCTGGTTCTTCTCAGAGCTTATTTTTGACAATTATACGCTTGATTTTGACTCAACAGTGATGGTGCGTGAAGGTAATCAAGAGGGAGCTGCCAAAGGGTATAACCCAAAGCGTCCTGGGCGTCTGTCTCACCATCCCCTTCTTGCCTTTGTCTCTGATGTTCGCATGATTGCAAACTATTGGTTGCGCCCTGGCAACACCTCTGCCAGCACTAATTGTCTCGCATTCTCGAAGACACCCTTTCTCGGTTGCAAGGAAAGAAAGTCGGGTTGATTCGGATGGACAGTGGCTTCTTTGCCAAAAACATTCTTGATGATCTCGAAGAGAGAGAGTTGCACTACATCACCGCGTGCAGGTTCAACAACCGCATCAAGTACAGCCTTACGCACGAGAAAGTATGGGTGGAGGTGACGGATGGCTTGGAAATCTCTGAGACAACTTATCAAGCAGAGAACTGGGAGAGCCCCAGACGCATTGTCTTGGTAAGACAAGAAGTCGAAAAGCGCTCCAAAGCCGCGGGGAAGCAGGTTAGACAATTGGAATTGTTTGAGGGTGAAAAAGACTTTGGCAAATATAGATACGGCTGCTTCGTGGCAAACTTGGACTTGCCAGCCAAAGTCATCTACGACTCCTACCGTGGACGTGCAGACTCAGAGAACAGGATCAAGGAACTCAAGTATGACTTCTCCTTAGACGACTTCGTCTCACACAACTTCTGGGCAACCGAAGCGTGCGGCAACTTCATCGTGATGGCATACAACTTCATGTCGCTCTTTCGTCATGCACTGATTAACTCAGACAAGAAGAAGTTTCTCAAGACCATACGATATGAACTCATCTCAACACCTGCATATCTGGCCAAGACGAAGGACAAACACATATTGTATTTGGCGAGGTCGCTAAAGACTCGGCAATCCTTTCTTTCTATATGGGAAAAGCTAAAGGATTTCTCACTGCCATACAGCACCAAGAAATCCTAATGACCGATTTGGGTTCAAGGGAGAGAGAGTTTTTCGGCTGAAACTTGATGCATGGAAAGAGGCATGGTCTTCAAGATTTCGTTAAAATGACATTATTCCTTCATGAAAGTGTAAATGCATGGAAAGAGAAATCTATCAATCATTGCCTGTAAAAGTAAGGGGTCAGACGTTTTTGGGGCATAAATGTCGCAAAATATGCGTTGTTTTTGAGCCGCCAGCTCCTTCTGCCGCCAGCTTTAGGGGCTGAGAGCTGGAAGGGGGGATTCGGGGCGGCAGGCTAGGCCTTTGAGAACTTTTTTTATAGAAAAAGTCATTTTTTCTTGAAAAATGTTTGTCAGTTCGAGAAATGTATGTACTTTTGTAGCAGATTTAAGAAAATCAAGTGATGAAATCATTTTTTGGCACATACTTTTATTACTTCTTTTACTTTAGCAACGAGTAAGAGCGGGAAGTTGTGTGTACAAGAACAAATCAGATATTAACACGTACGAAATCAATCATATAGCCCCGCTCGACAGAGTGGGGCTTTTTTTATTGAATGAGTCGGGAAACGGAAGAGATATGAGAAAGATTGCAATACAGGGAGAGGAGGGGAGCTACCATGATGTGGCGAGCCATTGCTACTTCGAGGGTGAGGATGTGGAACTGATCTGCTGCGAGACGTTTGAGCAGGTGTTTGAGGCCATGAAGGAGGACAGCCGAGTGATTGGGGTGATGGCGATTGAGAACACGATTGCGGGGTCGCTGCTCCACAATTATGAGCTCATGCGGGAGAGTGGCATGCAGATTGTGGGCGAGCACAAGCTGCGCATCTCGCATGCCATCATGTGTCTGCCTGAGGATGACTGGGGGAGCATCACGGAGGTGAACTCGCATCCGGTGGCGCTGATGCAGTGCAGGGATTTTCTGAAGAAGCACCCGCAGATGAAGATTGTGGAGACGGACGACACGGCTGGAGCGGCCAAGAACATCAGCGAGCAGGGGCTCAGGGGGCATGCTGCGATCTGCTCGGGGGAGGCGGCCGCGCTGTATGGGATGAAGGTGCTGGAGGAGGGGATTGAGACCAACAAGCACAATTTCACACGTTTCCTCGTGCTGGCAGATCCCTGGCAGGCGGAAGGGCTCTGCACTCCAAGCCAGAGCAACAAGGCGAGCATCGTCTTCAGCCTTCCCCACAGCGAGGGGTCGCTCTCCCAGGTGCTGAGCATTTTCTCTTTCTACAGGATCAACCTGACGAAGATTCAGTCGTTGCCCATCATCGGCAGGGAATGGGAATACATGTTCTATATAGATGTGATGTATGAGGACTACACCCGCTACCGCCAGAGCATTGACGCTGTGAGGCCTCTGACCAAGCAGCTGAAGGTGTTGGGCGAGTATAGGGAAGGAAGAAGCACTATCAACAAACAGAAAGACGTATGATACAACCAGCAGACAGACTCTCATTAGTATCAGAGTACTACTTTTCGAGAAAACTGAAAGAGGTGGCCAGGCTGAATGCCGAGGGGCGGGACATCGTGTCGCTTGCCATCGGCTCGCCAGACATGCCTCCAAGCGAGGAGACCATCCAGACGCTTTGCGAGCATGCGAGGAGGGCAGATGCGCATGGCTATCAGCCCACGGTGGGCATTCCCGAGTTGAGGGAGGCCATGGCGAAGTTCTATCGGCGATGGTATGGGGTGGAGCTCGACCCTGCCACGGAGGTTCAGCCTCTGATTGGCAGCAAGGAGGGCATTCTCCATGTGACCCTTGCCTTTTGCAATCCTGGCGACAAGGTGTTGGTGCCGAACCCCGGCTATCCCACCTACACTTCGCTGAGCAAGATTCTGGGCCAGCAGATCGTGAACTACGACCTCTTGGAGAGCAATGGTTGGCAGCCTGACTTTGATCAGCTGGAGGCGATGGACCTGACTGGTGTGAAGCTGATGTGGACGAACTACCCTAACATGCCCACGGGCGGAAGGGCCACAAGAGCCCTGTATGAGAGGCTGGTGGCATTTGCGCAGAAGCATGGCATCGTGGTGGTGAATGACAATCCCTACTCTTTCATCCTCAACCGGGATGAGCACCTGAGCATCCTTCAGGTGGCAGGGGCCAAGGAGTGCTGTATAGAGTTCAACTCCATGTCGAAGAGCCACAACATGCCGGGGTGGCGTGTGGGCATGCTGGCGACGAACAGCACCTTTGTGCAGTGGATATTGAAAATCAAGAGCAACATTGACTCGGGGACTTTCCGACCTCTGCAGCTGGCGGCGGCGCGGGCTTATGAGAACACGGACGAGTGGCATGCGCATGCCAACCTGGAGACTTATGCCAGCCGACGCAAGATTGCCGAAGAGATCATGACCACTCTGGGCTGCACCTTCGCCCCCTCGCAGCAGGGCATGTTCCTGTGGGGCAGAATTCCTGACAGCATTGCCGACGTGGAGGAACTGACGGAGAAGGTGCTGAACGAGGTCCGCGTGTTTATCACTCCTGGCTTCATCTTTGGCAGCAACGGTAAGCGATATATCCGCATCTCACTCTGCGCTAAGGACGAGAGGATGCAGGAGGCGCTGAAGAGAATCAAAGAGGTGCTCTAGAGGAACTATATGATCTAGATAGTATAGAAAAGCTAGCTAATATAGAAGAGCTATGACAGACAAACCAACAGAACAAACAGCAAAACAAAAAAACAAAACAACCGAATCAAATAAAACAAACATAGATATGGAACTCGAACTTAAACCACTCAACCTTCCTAGTGACAGCGAACGTCCGTTCGTGATTGCCGGCCCATGCTCTGCCGAGACTGAAGAGCAAGTGATGACCACCGCCCGCCAGTTGGCAGAGAAGGGATGCCACATGTTCCGTGCGGGCATCTGGAAACCCCGCACCAAGCCAGGGGGCTTTGAGGGAAACGGCGAAAAGGCTCTGCCGTGGATGAGGGCTGTGAAGGAAGAGACTGGCATGCTCACTTCCACAGAGATTGCCACGCCTGAGCATGTGGAGCTGGCCTTGAAGTATGGGATTGACATTCTCTGGGTGGGGGCGCGCACTACTGCCAACCCGTTTGCCGTGCAGGCTATTGCTGACAGCCTGAAGGGTGTGGACATTCCTGTGCTTGTGAAGAATCCTGTCAATCCTGACCTGGAACTGTGGATTGGCGCGCTCGAGCGTCTCAACGCCGCTGGCGTGAAACGTCTGGGGGCTATTCACAGGGGATTCTCCAGCTACGACAACAAGATTTACCGCAACCTGCCCATGTGGCAGATTCCGATTGAACTGAGAAGGCGCATCCCGATGCTTCCTATCTGCAATGACCCGAGCCACATCGGGGGGCGTAGGGACTTGATTGCTCCGCTCTGCCAGCAGGCGATGGACCTTGGCATGGATGGGCTCATTGTGGAGAGCCACTGCAATCCGGAGCAGGCATGGAGCGATGCCAGCCAGCAGGTCACTCCCGACATTCTGGACTATATCCTCTCTATCCTCGTGATCCGCGCTGAAACTCAGACGACGGAGAACATCTCGGCGCTGAGAAAGCAGATTGACGAGATTGACAACAGCATCATTGAGGTGCTGGCAAAGCGCATGCGCATCAGCCGTGAGATTGGCCAGTATAAGAAGGAGCATGGCATGACGATCTTGCAGACTGCCCGCTACACGGAGATTCTGGAGAAGCGTGGGGCGCAGGGCTCTCTGATGGGCATTGACCCTGAATGTGTTCAGAAAATCTTTGAGGCCATCCACGAGGAGTCGGTGAATCAGCAGATGAAGGTGCTGAACAGCAAATAAGTTTTAGCGGAAAGGATGAGAGAAACGGGAGGCTGTCCTCCCTACTCTCTCCCTCTCTCTCTTTCTTTATAACAGAATTTGAAAATGAAGATTTTGATTTTAGGCGCAGGAAAGATGGGTTCTTTCTTCACTGACCTGCTTTCGTTTGACCACGAGGTGGCTGTGTTTGACATTGACCCAAAGAGACTGCGATTCATGTATAATACTCAGCGGTTCACCTCTATTGACGAGATTGACGACTTCAAGCCTGAACTGGTCATCAATGCCGTGAGTCTGAAACACACGCTGAAGGTGTTTGACCAGGTCATACCTCATCTGCCCAAACAGTGCATCCTCTCTGACATCAGTTCGGTGAAGACAGGATTTAAGGAATACTACGAAGGGGTGGGCATGAGATATGTGAGCACCCATCCCATGTTTGGCCCCACATTTGCCAATCTGGGCAAGCTCTCCACAGAAAATGCCATCATCATCAACGAAGGCGACTGCATGGCTCGTTGTTTCTTCAAGGAACTTTACGGTCAGTTGGGCCTCAACATCTGCGAATACTCATTTGAGGAGCATGACAAGACTGTGGCCTACTCCCTATCTATCCCTTTCATCAGCACCTTTGCCTTTGCGGCAGTGATGAAGCACCAAGATGCGCCAGGCACAACTTTCAAGCGTCACATGAAAATAGCCCAGGGTGTGCTGTCGGAGGATGACACGCTGCTGAGGGAAATCCTCTTCAATCCCTACACAAAGGGGCAGGTGGAGCAGATCAGGACGGAGATGAAGGAAATCATTGACATCATCGACCAGCGGGACGAGGAGCACATGCAACAGTATTTGTCGAAGATTCGCGCCAACATCAGATAGGCACACGCAAATATCATCTATTGATTGAGGGAAGAGGGGCATTGTCGCAAATGGCAATGCTCCTCTCTTCGTTGCAATCTGGTCAATGTTTTGTTTCTTGAGTGAGGGGTATAATAATACCTCTTTTATATGAAAACAACTGCAAAACAAATGAAAAGAAATGAATCAAAAGAAAGGTAATATGCTTTATATCAATACTATTACAATTTTAATCCGTTTCACTAATATTTCATAAATTCTCATTATTGTGACATTATTTGTGACATTATTTTCGGAGAATTTTGCTACCTTTGCACCAAACTTCATAATATAGCAGTATGGCAAAAGAAACATTATCCCTCGCCAAGAAGGAAAATAAGCAAGGTGAACATCACATTTTGGTGCGAATGGACATAACCCGTACCAACAGACCGCAGTTCAAGTCTCCAGTTACCGTAAAGGAGGAAGAATTTGTGGATGGTGAAATCTCTATCCCTAAAAGGGGCAAACTCAATACCGCTTATAGGGAAAACCTTATGAAGAAGAAAACGGATATAGAGGCTTTCGTTGCTTCGCTTAATGCCATTATCATGTCACTTCCAGAAGAAGCACTTACCCGAAAGGACATTCTTGAAGTCTATGAAATGGTGAAGACCGTCAATCCCTCAGAAATCAGTCGGACAACTATAATTTCCAAAAAGAGGGAACAGGCAGAAGCAAATGCAGAGCTAGTCAAGAAACTACAGGATGCACGCAGACCAAGTCTTCTGGAGTTTGTTCAAAAGAGAATTGAGGGAATGGAAAACGGAAGCATTAAGCGTAAGGGTAACAACTACTCAAAAGGAACACTCCATACCTATAAAGGCTTCGCTGTGATACTTGAAAGTTTCTGCAAGGAACATCTGTTTGAGTGGAACGACATCAATGAACGCTTAATAGACGAGTTCGTGCTTTACATGGAAAGATACGGCTACATGAAGAAGACCATCAACAAAAACCTTGCCGTATTCTCTGCCATGCTTAACGTTGCCTTCAAGGAAGGGTACAAGTTCAAGGCATCCATTCTTGAACATTTCCCAAAGTTGCAGGTAAACAAGGAAGACATGGTTGTGGAAATATATCTTACCAACGAAGAACTTCAAGCCCTATATGATATGGAGCTTGAGGGAGAGGACGACCGTGTGCGTGATGTGTTCCTTGTAGGTTGTTATACCAGCCAACGTTTATCTGATTATTCTCGTATATCGGCAAAGAACGTTACGTTTCACGATGGTGTGGGCATCATTACACTTGTCCAACAGAAAACCAATACAGAGGTTACCATTCCTATTCTCAATGATAACCTGCTCCGTATATTCGAGAAGTACAACTACAACCTTCCGAATATCCAGAACCAACGTCTTAACAACAGAATAAAGGCAATATTGGAAACCCTTGCAGAAACCATGCCCAGCCTGAAGCATGAGCTTCCTACCAAGTTGACTCTTGACCATCAGAAAAAGGAGCAACAAAGCAATGAAACTTACAAGCGCAACAGTCAGGGTGAAGCACTCATACCCCGTTATAAGCTTGCCACGACTCACACGGCAAGACGTACCGGAATCACATTGATGTATCTTGAAAAGATTCTTGATACTTATGAAATGATGTCTATCAGCGGACACAAAACTGAAAGCGTCTTCAATGACTATATTAAGATTAGCGGCATTGAGCTTGCCACCAACATAGCAAAGAAAGTGGCGAAAGCCAGGAAAGAGTCAGAGGTAAAATCCTTGCTTCTACAACAGTTTGAATCCATGACAGCCGAACAACTTGCAAATCTGCTTGAACTTAGCAAGAACAGCGCAACCATCTAAAAAAATAACTTATGAAAGAGAGCATTGAAGATATTGCAGCCGACATTGAATTTCAGTACGGCAAGAGCAATACGGAGAAGAACATCGAGTACATTCTATCCCTTTATAGCGAACGCTTAAAAGATGGTGTGCTTGATGACAATATCCCCGTACCATCCAATGAAGCAGCAGCCAAGGCCATCCTTCTTATACTTGACAGACCTGAGCTGCCATGGGAAACCATCTGTAAGGAAAGACGAGTAAAGAACGTGATGGAATATCTCTTCATACGTGCGACAGGTCATTATGAAGAAGTGCATGATTTTGTCAGCGGACTATTGCGCCATTATATCAAAGGCATAACACCACAGATGGTACTAACGTTTATGAATATCTGGAAACATGTGGTATACCAACAGAGGCCTTCTACCTTTACGGATGAGATATTATACCCTGAACATTCGGAGAAGATACTTGATACACTCCATTTCCTGCTCACCGGTGAGGTTGGTAGAGGTGCTGCACTTGCCATGATCTGTGCCAGAGATGAAGGGCTGGTAAGGAATATAGCCCATGCCAAAATCAGTACCGAGTTTAAACATGTATCAAAGACCGCTTATAACAACTATCTTCATGAACGGTTTACTGATAAGGAGAAGAATCGTATCATCAGTACACTGAGGACACGGATAGGATACACAAAGGAAGATGACGGTCGTCTTTCTTTTTTGGCAGGCAAATTCACTCGCAAAAGCATACTTATACAGTGGTGGCGACTCATAAAGTCATTCATGAGTTAGTTTCCTTTTACACACAACAATAATGGCCCATACTTGATGTAATGTCAAGTGTGGGCTTTTGCATTATTTGCACCTTGCATTTTCTGCACTTTTGCACTTTGTTGTCCAAGGTTGTTATTCCGTTAAATGTTTTAACAAAAATGTCTTCCAATGGTCGGCAAGTAATGACAATCCGGCGCACCCGACAAACCCTGTGGGGAGAATGTACGGATGCTAACCCAAAAACTGTCGCTAAACGATACATGATTGAAAAAAAGTTAGTACCTTTGCAGTATGAATCGTAACAGCAATATAAACA
>JAAYDO010000057.1 GCA_012729225.1 Bacteroidales bacterium
CAGCAAGAGCAGAAGCACAGACAGCACAATGACATTGACGGGCCAGGCAAAAACATCCCAGTCCACAGGACCTGCAAACAATTGGAGGAGAAGCCCCACCAGAACAAGTCCACCTCCTATGGCCACCCCCTCTTTCAGACTCCAAGGTTTATTCCACATATTCAACCAACATCTCTTATAAAAGGTTTCAACGACAAATATAAGAAATACTTTCCAATCCCGTATTCAATCCATCAAAATTTTTATGACAAACACATAAAAGCCTCAAATGCTTCAATCAATTGACATGTCAAATGGAAAAGAAACCCCTTCTATTTCACCCTCACACATATAGAAAGTGAGTTCGACTAACACAGAAGAAAACCACAGAACACTATGCCCATGAGGACAAAAACGCACCATTGTTCACGAGGCATCGAACCATTGTTCACGGGCACTTGCACCATTGTTCGTTCGCCATCGCACCATTGTTCGTTGGAGCACGAAGAACGCTTCGGGCATGAGGGGTGTAAAATGTCAGGATTCCCATGCCATTTCATCCTCACGACCGCCCCATTTCATTCACCCCTCCCTACAATTGATGCAGGATGTGGAAAACACATCCAACCCCACATTCCCTCCTTCATTCAGTCCCCTCCAATCAGAAGAGAAAGAAGTGATTCTTTCACAGACCTCGCATGATGTCATGCCTCCTGATTGTCCCTACGGCTCATCTTCTCGATAAACTCATCGAGAACAGGAACCATCGTAGCAAGTTGCTCTGGATTGAGGTCGCAAGCCGTGAAATTGCCCACCATGCAGTTTGGAATGCCAGAGACCCGCTTCTGCATAGCCCTTCCCTTCTCTGTGAGATAGACGATCTGCTGACGTTTGTCTGTTTCGCTATTCTTGCGTGCCACAAGGTTGAGTTTCTCCATGCGCTTGATCAGAGGCGATGTGGTATTGATACCCAGAAGAAGTCGTTTGCCAATATCATTTATGGGCTGTTCGTCCTTCTCCCACAGCACCATCAACACCAGATACTGAGTGTAGGTGATGCCAAGAGGCTTGAAGAATGGTTCGTATGCCTGCACAATCAGCCTCGCCGCCGTATAAAGACGGAAGCAGAGTTGATTTTCAAGTTTTAATTGATCATATTTCATCATTATATTCTTTATTTTGTCTGCAAAATTAGCAATTTGTTTCCATATTGCAAAAGTTATCTTACACAAAACAGCCGAAAGGTGTTTTCCCCCTCTCGACTGCCCTGCAGCTTTTCATCTGTATTTCATCCCAACAATTTCTCTATTGCCTTCTCCATTTTTGAAGGAGAAGTGATGGGAGCAAAACGCTCGATAGACTTGCCATCACGAGAGATGAGGAACTTGGTGAAATTCCATTTCACAGCATCAGTGATAAATCCGCCCGTTTCCTTCTTGAGATATTTGAAGATGGGGTGAGCGTTCTCGCCATTCACATCCACCTTCTTCATCATCTGGAAGGTCACGCCAAAGTTGAGCTGGCAAAACCCGCTGATCTCTTCGTCAGAACCTGGATCCTGATTCATGAACTGATTGCAAGGGAAACCAATAACAACAAGCCCCCTGTCCTTGTATTTCTGGTTGAGAGCCTCCAGACCATCAAATTGTGGAGTGAAACCGCACTTGCTGGCTGTGTTCACAATAAGGAGAACCTTACCTTCAAAATCCTTGAAGTCCAACTCTTCGCCTTTGCTTGTCAATGCCTTAAAATCATATATTGTTGCCATCATATTACCTTTTTTCACTGTTTATACTTGAGAAAACTTTATTTTGAGAAGTAACTCCTGCAAAGCCCCCACCACTCCTTCCATTTCAGCCATCCATCCGACGACCAGAGTGCCAGAAAGACAAGCACAGGCTGGAAGAACAGCCTCACCAGACGAAGAGTGTCGGTATTCAGGCCGAAAGCATCAATATGATTGAAATACTGATTGAGGTTGCCTGGAAAGATGACCACATAGAACAAGGCGAGCCCTGCACCAACAACAGACTTATGCTTCCACAAAAGCAACATGCCAAGACCGGGGATAATCTCCACAACGCCCGACCCCAACACCACAAAATCCGTGAACTCTGGTGAGAACTGAAGCCAAATGGGCACCTGAGCAATAAACTCCTGACGATTGAAGGTCAAATGAGACACGCCCGCATAGGTCATGAAAGCCCCGAGGAGCAGACGGAAAAACGTCTTCAAGCACTTCATCCTCTCCCTTAGAAACTAAAAGTCTCAGAATGGCCCGCCATATCTGCTATCGTTGCTGTAGCCTCTGTGACACGAAGCATCACGAAATTCTGATTCTTCTCACCTGCCACCTCCTTCAAAGAAGGCATTTTCTCAGCCATAGCATCCTTCACTTCCTGACGATCATCCTCAACAAGCCTGCAGACCATACGAAGCTGCTTTCCCTTGAAGGTAGCGATCTCCGCCTTTGGATTTGCCTTCAACTGATCAACCGCATTGGTTCTTCTGAAGGCCATGATATACAGACTCTCCTCGAAAAGAAGAACAGTGCCATACACCCTCACCCTTGGCTGGTCATTCTCGACCGTAGCCAGATAATACGTCTTGGCGTCTTCCAAGAATTCATAAACTCTCTTAACAGCTTCCATCATCATGTCACATTTAGAGTTGAGTCACCAACCAGTTCTGCTTACCAATCATCTCTATCATCTCAAGAGCACCCTGACTCCAGTAGAGATCTTCCTCCTCGTCAGCAAGATATGCCTTGAGCGAATCATAAGTTGTTGGGTCATCAGCCACAGTCTTCATGCACTCGCGAAGCATTGGCACGCCCTCTTTCTGAATGCGAAGATCCTCCTTTATATACTCCACAGGATCTGCCACAAGATCACGACCCTTCCTGTCCTCAATCTTCACCTGACCGCCCAAGTCGTTGATACGAGCCATGAATTTCTCCACCCAGCCCATCTCTTCTGTGTAGTGGCCTGTGTACTTTGCGCCCAACTTTGTTAAGCCCATAGCCTCAAAGTGCTTACCCTGCACCATATGTGCAAATGCACCGTCTGACAAATGTGTTACGAAGAACTGTAATGCTTCAATTGACTTCTTTGCTTCCATAATCTCTTTTATTAAATGTTTATAATTAAAATGTTTGGTTCATCCCCGAATTGCGTTGGTTTTGTCATGCAATCCGAGCAGTAGTAGATTGAAGTATTCGTCGTCTCTATAACCATAGGCCCTGCGCTTCATGACCTTGATTTTATTGTTAATGCCTTCAAGG
>JAAYDO010000090.1 GCA_012729225.1 Bacteroidales bacterium
ACGGATATGATCACCCTTTGCCACGGAAACAACCTCTATTAAGACAAAGACACTTTTTCCTTGTTGCGGTGGTTATAGTATAGCATGGTCGGTTGTGCCCGCCCATAACAGGAGCCTGCAGCCAAACGGGCCTGCGTCAAATTTGTGGGTTTTGAGATTTAGGCTACCGCCCGTTGCTCCCAATATTCCTGCATTCGGTTGGATAAAACGACGCACCTCAGCGCCAGCATAGCATTGGCACCATTTACGGTCCATTCCATGCCGGATTGCTTGAACCGGCAGCCCACAAGATGTTTACATGCAGCTTCAACGACTCCTGAGCCGATGAATAACTTTTGTTCGCGATAGTCACGGTATCGCATATAGTCCTTATTTTTTTCGAAGTAGTTAACCTGTGTTCTGGCATCTTTTTTAGTCTTGGGATTATGGGGCAACCATTGGGTTGCTTGCTCCATAATGGCTTCAATGTTTCCCTCCCAGAGGTAATCGGTCCACCTTTCACGATAGGTTTCAACATACTTTTGATTTCTATCGAACAAAGCGCAGCATAACTCGCCGATGTGTTCTGAAGCATGATAATAGTCGATGATAAATTGTGCGTAGCCAAAATGGGTCTGGGCGGTGTTCTTGACCCATTCGGCTCCGTCACCAAGCACAACGACCCGCTTTGCCTGGTAGAGTCCCCGACGCACGGCTTCGGCAAAAAGTCGCTTGCCAAATTGGTTTGCGGTCTCGATGGCGCCAACAAACGTGGTGGACGCGGGGTCGCGGACAGGTTTCCCCTCTTCATCTAATTTTGATTGTGTGAATACACATCCCACCTTGGCTTCCCGTGTCTTGGCAGTACCGTCGGGCTGTTTTCCTTTTCGGTCCTGCACTTCGCGCTTTACCATGGGAATTCCGGTACCGTCGAGTTCGATATACAGGGTTTCGACAGGGCGCACCAGATAAGGCTCTGGCGGGTCTTGCGAACACCATTGTCGCCGTTCTGCGGCCATCCACGTTTCCATACGTTCGCCTTCTTGTTCCGCGACACGTTCTACCGCCTTTCGGCATATGATTATGCCTGCCAATTGCTCCAAATCGATAGAGGCCTCTTGGAATGTCTGCTTGGCAGCCAGACGGGCGGTTTGCCTTCGGACACCGGGAGAACGAGAAGTGTTCACAATATCCAATTCTTCATCGCCAGGATACCGGATTATGCCACAGGTTGGGCAGCGATACATGCTGCGCTTGAAGTTTATCCAACCCAACAGCGTCAAGATTCTTTTGGTTCGCAGTCCTCGGCTTTTCATTTGGGTTCCACAGGAGCAGCGCAGCGGTGTTTTTTGCCGTCCTACACCAACCAAAGCCAGGAACTGTTCAAGTACGGTGGCGCCTGCAGCCAAGGCCGCTATTCGAACTGCCGTTTCAAGAGCCTCTAGGTCTATGAGGCTGTGCCGCCGGGCAATAGTAAAGATTCGGTCTATTTCCTGATTTTTCTCGAGCAGGATTTCCGTTTTTTTTCCTGTGTCGTTACACCTGCACTACGCTCGGCGTCACTCAATTGCTGTGTTGTCTGGACATAGGTCTTACACAAAAGATCGAAACGCTGATAATTTTCGATGTCTTGTTTAGCCCGTTCGAGTTCCTCGGAAGTTTTAAGTCGCTTGCTCTGTGTTTTTCCCTTATCGGCGTTCCAACATACAATCGAATAGTAAGGGCCGCAATGCGCAGGGCTTGATTCCCCTTTGCGAATCACTTCGAGAAACTGCTCGGTTATTTTTCCTTTGGCCATGCTGCGGATATCCAACATTTGTTGGACAATCATGCCCCGTTGCTTCTCAAGGTGTTCGATTTGGCGCTCGGTATCCATAGGGGGGTGTGGTGTGGGATTCATAAGGGTGGTCTCCTGGGTTGAGGCGGTATTGTAAATACTTCTTTACAATATCATAACCAAAAAATAAAGGCAAATTTCAAAACCCACAAATTTGACGCAGGCCCGTGAAGACCTACCCCCTTGCAAAATCATTCCGGATGTGCATAATGAAGTCATGTATCTCAGGCCGATATATCGTAATAAGGACGGTAAGCGCCATGCGTATTGGGCACTGATGGAATCCGTGCGAAC
>JAAYDO010000118.1 GCA_012729225.1 Bacteroidales bacterium
AGGATAAGAATATTATTCTTTGGACTTTAGAATTAATAAGAATTTAAAAGAAAATACTTATGTCCATGCCCAAGGAAGAGATCATTGGTATGGTTTTGGAGATGTATGATGCTCGCAAAGAAGCAAAGGAGTATCTGGAGTTCTATGCAAATCCTGACGAGGACGGTAAGCTGGAAGAGTATAAGAAGATTATTACAGAAGAGTTCTATCCATCAAGGGGACGACAGGAGCCAAAGACCCGGTTCTCGGTTTGTCGGAAAGCTGTTTCTGATTACAAGAAACTGAAACCTTCTCCAGACAAGTTGGCTGACTTGATGCTTTGTTATGTCGAGAATGCTTGTCAGTTTACATATGATTATGGTGACATGTGGGAGCAGTATTATACATCTGTAGAGAATAATTTCGAAAAGACAATGGCATTCATTGCCAAGAATAATATGTTGGAGCATTTCAAGCCACGTTTGAGACAATGTATGGAGTGGGCTTCACCATGCGGATGGGGATTTGCCGATACAATTGGTGATATTTTTTATGAGTATTTCCCTGAAGATGATTGATTGGTATAATAAATGAGTGACTTTCCCAATATAGCGGAAGCCACTCTTCATTATATACTCACGCGCGAGGACTATTTGCTCAGCGACCGTTTGAGCCTATTGCCTGGATAATGTTTGGCATGGGCATATCGCATAGCACGGCGGGCCCAATCGAGAAAGTCTTCATCCTTATCTCGCCACGGCATATCGTTTGATGTGCCGCCACCGCCTGACACCTGAGCTACGCCAGTCGCACCATCTATTCCGGCAATGAATACTCTCAGACCAGTGCTTAGCACATCCTTCCAACGGAAATTGTTACGGTCATCAATGAATGTGTCCTCTGCCATCGCATCTGCTTCGGGGATTTCTCGGCATATTTTGACTGCTTCATATAGAACTTGATCAAAAATGGAAGCTTTGAGAATAATCTCGGCATCTCTGTTGATATAGTTTATCATGACATTGTCCTTCTTCATGATTGCGTCCAGCCCTTTCAATTTGGCATTGTAGGTCGATTTGAGACTATCCAATTCTTGATTAACTTGGTCAAGTTTTCCTCGCTTTTCTCTCAAATTGATTCTGATTTCAGTCAGCGTTTGATAGAGGAACTTTATCTGGCGCAGAATATCCTCCTTGTTGGAGTCGGATTCCTGTTGTTGCGCTTCAAGTTCTGCTATCTGTGATTGGGTTTCCTCTTGACGACGTGTAAGATTCTCAATCATGGTGGTGAGTCCCTTTACAGCACGACGCTTGGTTTCAAGTTCCTCTTCAAGAGATTTGTTCTCGCGATGAAGTTCACGGTTATGCTCTTCGAGTGACTTGTGACGTGCGCCCGTCTCATGGATGTCATCGCCACGTTCCAGTCCCCACTTCTCATTGACGGCAGCATACCAATCATGCCATTCACGCATCTTGTCGCGAGCTGCAACAAGAGACCCGCCACCGAACATGTCCTTGGCAGACAAACGACCATCCTCCAAGATTGGAGTAATGGTAGCATGAATGTGACAGTTCTTCTCATCACAGTGTGCGATGAAGGAAATGATATTCTTCTCTCCGATACGTTCTGCGAGAGCCTTGTAATTGTCGAGGGCGAACTGCTCTATCTCAGGCATACGCTTGATGTGAGCATTGTTTCCTCGTTCTTGAAGCACCTGATTTCCGAATGCAAGTTCATTCATGCGTTCACAGTTACCACCAATAACAAGAGAAACAGAGAGATGTTGAGTGCTTCTGACTATCGGATCTTTTCCTGTTGCAGCAAGCCTTTCGGCTTTCCATTCTGCGATACGTGCATCTACTTTTTCCTTGATGCAGACCGATTGATCTACTGGTGCGATGACACCTCCTTTGCGTACCTCGAAGTTGAGATGCGCACGACTCTTGTCGTAATTGCGTTCAGGGTCATCAAGTTTACATTCCCATCGGGATTCATCCCATTTGCGCTGATGTTCTGCGCTGAGTGCTGGAATCATCTTCATTTTGCTGACTTCCAGCATTGCTTTTTTACCTTTACCCATATAGTTATCCTGTATAATGGTTTGACATAAAAGTGATTATTCTGCCAGAGCTTGCTCTTTCACAAGGCAGACAAAACCCCTCGGAGAGCCTAACAGCCAAGTGCGCTTGGTGTATTAGGCTACACCAAAGGGTTATAATGTCTGCAAGCAGACTCGTTACGGCTTACTTCTCCCAAGGTTCAGCCCCGAGGTATCTGTTCAGATACATCTGGTCAATGGCGTTAGGCGTTTGACTGATGTAGGTTTGAACAAAACCGATGGCCTTACGTTTCTTCTCTTCGCTGAAAGATTCCCAAATGGAGAGCGATTCGTTGCGATAGGTACCGAGTTTCGGATATACCGCTTCGATTGCATCAAGAGGGAGCGATTCCTCAACTGCTTCTGACGCTTCGGTAGCATCGTCTGCGATTTGCTGCGATTCGCTATCAGTTGCAGTTGCTCTCTTGGCGGCCTTCTTCTTTGCAGCCGACTTTTTGCCCATGGCATTGGTCGTATTGATTTCGCTGCGTTTTGCAGAAGACTCACGCTGCGCATCGATAATTGAGCGAAACAGAGTGAAGATAGCTTTGAGCGCACTATTGCTGAACGAAGGAGCAATACCTTTGTTGGCATACTGGGCGATGGCTTTTGCCATCAGTCCCGCGTCCTTATCATCAAGTTCAGCCAACATCACAAGATGATCAATAGGAATAATAAGATTTTTCATACACTACGCATTTAAGATTTTGGAATACACATTAGCATAGACCTGACTGTTGACAGCATAGGTGCAACTTGCAAGTTTGGGATTCGCATAGAATGTGTGATAGAACGAAACCTGCTGATTGCTACTTGTTGCACAGATTGATTGTACAGGCTTCACAATGCCAGCGAGGATTAGCAATACGCCAACACAATGGCAGTATGCGTCAATATCCTTCTTATTTCCAGCATTGGCAGCAAGACTTCCACCGAATATGCACTGGAGTGTGAAGGCATCACGTACAGTTGCCAAAGGACTCTTGTCGTCAAGATTGAGTTCCTGAATGGCCACAATCTCCGAAGGGGTAAGATACTTGCGTCCAGAAGGAAGTTCGTCATATTTGGTTTTACTGCGACCGAAATCCATGACAACCTTCATGGGCTCATTCATACTGATTGCATTGATAGAAGGCTTGTTTGCCTTAGTTGCCATCTTAACTTTGGTTGGAATGATGGCGAATTCCTTTTTCTTGAACTGTTTCATTTTGAAAGTGTTTTTTGTGGGCTTTCGCCCGGTTTAATACTTTTCTAACTCTTCACATAATTGCCTTTGCTCGTTCGTTTGAGTCGTCCGTCCTGAATGAACTTGTCAATCCACTTGGCGGCAGTGTTGGGATTCTCGTTCATTTCAGAAACGATTCGGTCGTAAACGGATTTGTCGAACTCATCCGGAAGTTTGTGATACAACGCATAGCGACGGGCATTGACACCAGCCTCGATGTCGGGGAGGACATTGCGATTGTTCGTCAGACGCAACTTCAAATAGATGTGTATAGAGTGATAGAGCAAGATTTCACAAATACACAACACAGTATTGAAATCCTCTTCGGAACACTCCAGAATAATCCTTCCGTCTGGAGTTCTGGTTGGCGGTAGGGAACTATCGAATGCACGAATGGCTGTAAGCATCATCATCATGCGAAAGGCAATAAGTCCCAACCGTCGGACGATTCCCTGCATACCATTGTCAACTTCATCGCAACACTCATCATTGAGCCTGGCCAGCCACTCAACAAAGCGACGTTGAAGATGAGTTGGCAATACGAATACAAAAGAACCTTGATTTATGAATATATCGAACAAGTGTAGAAATTCATCACCCATAATCTTGAATACGGCATGTTTCGAGCGAGTCACATCATCGGTGGCGAAGACATCGCGTATTCCTCGACGAAAGGGAATAAAATAGAAGATGAATCGGCTGAGCAGTCCGTTTTCCGCATCGGGTATGAGGTGGCGTATCTGTTC
>JAAYDO010000050.1 GCA_012729225.1 Bacteroidales bacterium
ACGCCGTGGCAGTTGAAGTCCATGATTGGTGGCGCATTGAAAGAGAACACTGGTGATCCAGCCAGCGAGGAGAAACGGCAGAAGTTCTTAGAACAGATAAAGGAGCAAGATGCTGATCAACGCTAACGCCCTGTCTATCCCGCTTGCGGCAAAGTCAGTTCACACGATTGTCACCAGTCCGCCTTATTACGGCTTGCGCGATTACGGCGTGGATGGACAACTCGGATTAGAGCCAACGCCTGACGAGTACATCGCAAACCTGGTTGCGGTGTTCCGTGAGTGCAAGCGGATACTCAGAGATGATGGCACGCTGTGGGTAAACATAGGGGATAGCTATGCGAGTATGAAATCTCGCTATAACCAGAAGGCGCAAAACCTAAATGGCGGTAAGTCGCAGGATAACGTGTTTCAAGGCAACAAAACCGACTTGTATCATCATCCAGAGTTGGGCATAAAAGACAAAGACCTCATCGGCATACCCTGGATGTTAGCCTTCGCCTTACGAGCGGACGGCTGGTATCTCAGGCAGGATATAATTTGGGCAAAGCCGAACCCGATGCCAGAGAGCGTAAAAGATAGGTGCACCAAGTCGCATGAGTACATCTTTTTGCTTAGCAAGTCGGCGCATTATTACTACGATAACGAGGCGATAAAGGAATTGGCCACGGGATATGATGGCAGAAAGGATACAAAATATAAGGGCGGTCCAAAAGATATGGCTGGCGGTGCTCACGAACGATGGCAATATAAAAACCTGCAACCAGATGGTCAACAGCCAAATACAATGCACCTTAACCGATTGGTAGGCGAAGAGTACATGTCACCAGTCCGCAACAAGCGAGATGTCTGGACAGTCACAACCAAGCCGTACAAGGGCGCGCATTACGCCACGTTCAACCCTGAACTTATCAAGCCTTGCATTCTGGCGGGAGCGCCGGAGGGCGGTATCGTGTTCGACCCGTTTGTGGGGAGCGGAACGACAGTCGCAACAGCAATCCAACTGGGGCGCAAGGGAATCGGCATTGATCTGAGTTTCAAGTATCTGCAAGAAAACGCCAAAGCGCGTGTTGAATCGGCGGAGTTACCGCTGTTGGATTTTATTGAGCAATAGGAGAGCAAAAATGATTGACGTACAGGAGCTTGAAAGCATTTACAGCTTGCCGCAGGACGCAACCTACTACATCAGCTACGGCAGGGCATTTGAGGACGCAGTAAAGGCATTCAGGGAACGCTACTTCTACTACCCCGATACTGTATACAAGATCAGGGGGAACACCAGCCTGCTCTACTTCCAAGTAGAGCGCTGGGACGAGAAACATGTACCGCTTTGCCCCCGGTGTGGTGGCAGGCTGCTCTATGACGGCTACATTGATCCCAATGAAGGAGTTGGGGAAGGTGAGTGCTGGCGCTGTGAGCATTGTGATTATTCAATCGACATAGTAGACGACTAAAGAGGAGCAAATGAGAATGGAAAAATGGATTATCGAATTGCTGGCAGCCGAGAAGTACAAGCGGTACGACCAAGCGTTTATCAAGTGCAAGATCGAGGACTTAGGCAAGAAGGTGCAATTCCTAATCGACCTGCTGGCTATGTACTTGTGGACGGATTGGGAGCTATGCGCTCTGGAAAATGAGCTAACAGCAGTATTGAAGCTGGAAGCCAAGCATGTAGGATACTTGCCGGATGGGATGAGATGAGCGAACTAAAACCGTGTCCGTTTTGTGGAAGTCCAGCCTATTCATATCACGACAATTGTATTGATTTTGCCGGTGTCAAATGTGATTTAGGAGGGTGTGTATGTGCAGATATTCTC
>JAAYDO010000051.1 GCA_012729225.1 Bacteroidales bacterium
AGTCGAAAACGAGCTATCCCGTAGCATAATCCTGCGGATGAAGAAGATACTTACATGGGGTGGCAACCTTCCCGGAGAAGCCTTGCTATTAACCACCTCGATCGTTTGGGGACCTCTTTTCTACTCCGGTATTGTGGCGTTTGGCATCGGTTTTACTTTGCAGGTTTTTGGGCAAAGCAAGGTCGATCCAGCCCTGGCTTCCTTGATTTTGAGCCTTGAGGCTGTCTTTGCCATCTTGGGCGGGATGATCTTATTGGGGGAGAGGCTGAGCGGCAGTGAGTGGTTGGGATGCGTAGTGATGCTGGCTGCGGTCATCCTGGTGCAGCTAAAAGGGCAACAACAAAAACACTAAAAATGAAAGAAAATACCACCCTGTAATTTAGTAGCTATTCCACAGGCTCCAACGCGATTACGTATCTTGTTTGCGTCCAGTATCCTGCATCGGGGTCGGTGCGTTCGTCCAGAGCAGCCCTGCCACAAAAGAAAATCAATAGCGCATCCTCATCCAGGTCAGCAAAGCCGCTCTGGGGGTAAGTTTGTGCCAGGTAGGGGACCAGATCCATAGTATGGTTTGATAGCTCCTCAACGCCAACTGCCGGAACCCGCACTGCCGCCGCCACTTCCCCCCTAAAAGTTTGCCCTCGCTGCTCCAGGCTCACCTGGTTACCACGCAGACATTCATTCAAGCGACTTTCAATTCTCTCCAATGGTTGAACTTCGTTAAGTTCGTCGGTCTCGATGAAATATTGCAAATCGGTGGCTGGTGAGCGCTCGGACCAAAAATCCCAACCCGAATGAATCCATAAGCCTTCGTAACCAAGATGTTCCCAGGCTACCGCAACGTTCTTTCCAATTCCAAATTCTCCGTCCTCAAAAACATCCAAATGCCAGGACACAATTTTTACAGGAGGAATAATAACCTGATCCCCGCCATCACATTTTGTCTCAAAATCGAAACTCACTTCACCATTCATCAAATCCAATCCCCCAAATTTCATCCAATCCGGTTCCTCTGTCAACTCCGGTATGATCAAGAGCATTTCATTAGGCAAAGTTTCCTGCATGGGTGAGGGAGTTGCTTCGAGCTCGTCAGGTTGACCCGAATTGACAATTTTCTGTTCAGGCAGATTAGTAAAGTTCGCCAGAACCGAGGGATGTTTGTAACGCAGTGCTCGCCCAATCACAATACCAGCCAGAAGGCTGAATACCACCCCCAGGATCAGGAAAATTGGTTTCGGTCTTTTTTCCATGGGCTAAGGCAACTGCCTATCTCTCACGCCTGACTTGAACCAGGTTCCAGAAATAGAGACCAAAACAGACCAGCCCGATCAATCCAAACACCATCCCTGCGCCAACATAGTTCTTCGGGCTCCCTCCCGGACCGACAGTGGGCGGCGTCGAAGGCGTGCGGGTGGCAGTTGCTGTCGGGCTTGCCGTCGCTGTGCTTGTAGCGGTAGCTGTGCTTGTCGGGGTTGCTGTCCTTGTAGGGGTTGCTGTCCTGGTGGGCGTTTGCGTGGCCGTACTTGTCTCTGTCTG
>JAAYDO010000059.1 GCA_012729225.1 Bacteroidales bacterium
GCCAATAATACAATGTGGTCAATGATACATCTAAATGGTTCCATGATATCGCAAACTAAGGATTTTCGTTGAAACCACAAACGATGATACACGCCTATATACAAATCAAATCCGTACAGTCGCAAGAAACATTCCACAAAGTTGAATAGGATGCTATATCCTATATCAAGTGTCGCATTCAACAAGTCGCACTTGGTTCGTGGATGACGTCCTTTCCAATTCATGCCTTGATAATAGGCCGAGAAGAATATTTTAGCAGTGATTCCTTCGAGGCCCATCAGTTTGTTGTAGTCTGAGATTTCTTCCAAATAGTCTATTGATGCCTTGCATCGCTGAATGGCATCTATCGTAAGAGCGTCCTTTTTCCTCGTTTTCAGTAAACATTGCATTTGATTGTAGAATTTGCATCTCATCAATACCTTAGGAACGGTCAGATCATTCTGGTTGTATTCAAACTGTCGTTTCCTCAGCAAGAAATTGGCTTCTGCAGGACCAGACCAATAAAAAACAGGTCGGAGATTCGGTTTCATGACAACTAATGCCACACCATGTTGTTTGCATTTTTCAATCAATGGAGTAGTAATTGAAATATGTCCAATGATGAAAAGAGCAAGCAGTTTTTGGAAAGGAAACTTTGTGAGCGTAATATTTTTATCTTCTTGTTTTTCTTCAAGCATGAGTTCGCCTACATTCACACGGAGATTACGCGAGTGTTCTATACAGTTCACAATAAAAATGCTACGTGCTTCTATATCTTTATGTGTAAACATTATCTACTGATGTTTTATCGCATAGATTGCAATAGATACAATGTCTGCATTTATTTGGATTTATATTGAACGTGTCTATAAGAGGATTGTATTTTTTGAATTTGTCTATAAAGTTAGCAAGTTCTGCACGATCAGCATTAGAAGGTAATTTAATAGGGAACATCTTGTTGGTGGAAATCTCGTAAAATGCCAGATTCTGAACATCATATTCCATTTCTTTCATGCAGAAATATTGAGCCCATATTTGATAGAGCTGACCACGAAATATCTGTTTAAGATTGTTTTTTCGTTCTATCAAAAGTTTTCTATCTTGCTTGAAGAGATCTATCTTGCCTGCAATGCCAAGCGAATCACTAAAAACAGGCAGGGAGAATATGTCGTGTGAACGGGTGCTGCCGCTTTTCTTATCAACCCCCTCATGCACGATTGTACCCTTTGTTTGTGGTGGTGCTTTATACAATCCCTCATCCGTCTCCATATAAACGCTATGCAGATATATGGAGTACGGACAAAAGATAAAATCGTTTAGAGTGGCTATGGCTATGTAGTCATCCATTAGTCATTGAGATAAGGTTTTTCTTGCGCAAACTTCAACCAATCCTTATTGCTTATAGGAGCAAACTTGAACTTGTCTAATGTGGCTGCCTCACGAATCTGCCTCACCAGCATTAAACCTTTTCGAGCGATGTTGTACGCTCCATTGGCATCAGCATTCTTGGGAAGAGAGTCAGAACAGGTTCTGCTGTCATAGAATATTCCTTTCTCATCTGCCACAGGAGAAATTAGATAATCCACATCTGTATCAGTGATGCTATTACGCATTTGAAGTGTCAATTTGAGCAGATAAAGCATTTTCTCGAAGAAAGGCTTTTCGGTCTGAGACGAGATGGATTCCTTGATGTTTCCATTGATGTCAATCTGATAGTCTGCAAAAAACTTCTTGAACTCTTTGCTTAGTTCCACCTTTTCATTGTCCCATTGCGAATTCTTTTGTGGATTGCGGAAGGTCTTGATTCTCTCGCCTTGGGTGCATAGAGTCCACTTGGTTCTTGTTCCCTCGGCTTTGGTCGTAAAGTTGTTATAGTTGAAGGTGAACTCAAACTGATCTGTCTTGTCGTTGTATCGAATGATGTCGAACTTGGAGAAGAAAGCCTTTGTCTTCTCAATGCTCTCATATCGAGTGTCAAGCAGATTCACAAAGCCTGTAGATGGATCTATCTTCGAGGTGTTCCAAGCAGGGATGTAGAATAGGAAACCAGACTGCTTGCCTAACTTCTGGAAACCGTCGAACTTGTTTGTCAACTGATAGGCATGAAGCAGACCACCTTCTTTCTTGGGGTCGGCATGCTTGTCTACCAGATAATTGAGTTTGTCAATAAGCATCTTCTCGAACTTTTGATATACTTGTTTCTCAACTTTCTGTCTGCCTCGCATGAATCCCATGTTTAGATCTTCAAGCACCACAATAGCATGGTACTTTAGCATGAGTTCTGTGATCTTGTGGA
>JAAYDO010000006.1 GCA_012729225.1 Bacteroidales bacterium
ATTACTTTATCGGTCGTCTCGCGAAGATTTTCTTGGGAGATAGCAGACAAAACATGTCCGTGCAGTTTCTGATAGAAGAATTGGACGAAAATGGCCTTTCGAAGGGTGAAGCGAAACGATGGCCCGACTCTGACACGGAGTTCTTGCTCGATGAAGAAGGTGAGTTGGTCTTCTACGTAAATGACCTGAGAGAGGATTTTAGGTATAAAAAAACCTCACAAAGAGATCGATATGATTTCGTGTTGATACCGGGCCAATATCATCTCTGGGCTCGTGCGGCGTGGGATAACAGCGTCGAAAGCACGAAAGTGCGATTTAACATTACCTTGGTGGACAATGAGTTGGACGCAATGATTCGATTGATGGATACAGAAGGTCATGAATACACCGCGAAAGTCTGTCCCACTTCTACAGAAGTAACATTAGTCTACGATGTTTCCATCTGGGGCGGAGAGGTTTTCGATAGTTTGAGTTATGCTTTCCAAATTGGATCAGCGGTGGATGTGCCGGTTACACTTTCTGGCGCGTTTTTCGATGAAACGGCGTTTTCCACCGAAGTGACCTTCGCAACAGAGTGCACGAAATACGCGACATTGACGGTGGATGGCATCGTCACAGCCGTGTACTGGAACGAAGAAGATGCGACGGAAGCTACCGACGTCGTTCTTGTGACAGGAATTTTGGTGGATGGCATATTCTTCGTCCTCGATATGGCGAACCCGACAGCGTATGCAACGGTGGTTGATTTTCCTGTATTAGCGCCTTATACAGCGGCTTCTTTAACTGCGGCCACCATGACGTTCTTCGCGACCGACACGAAATGTCTGCAGCCCTACGAAGAAAAGATCGCGTTCGAAATATATGTATGGAAAGGTATCGGAGATTGGGAAAAAACATTCGTTTACGGAGAAGAAGAAGTAATGATTGAAAGCGACGAATGGGACAATGACATTCGGATTACGACGGAATACGGGTCCGCGACCTCGACTGAGGCGGATAGTGTTATGGGTACGATGGTGCTTAACTTTGGCAATATGGACTTAGCCATCATATTCGGGACCATGACTGTGCATGATTGTTGCGGCACGGATTGTACACTGGAAGATCCTTGCGTCGATTGCGGTGTGGGTGGGAACATCACGCATGCCACCGTAGTAAATCTTGGGTTCTCGCTTGACAACGTTTTCTTCTCTGAGATGGTCTTGGAGAGGTATGGACTCGACAGCATCCTCTCATTTGACGGATTCTTGGATGGCGCGACGCCCACCATCCCCGCATCCCCCGCTAATGCAACCTTAACGATCAAGTTGGCCGATGCCTTGTGGGATTCCTTCGAGATGGATTGGCGTTTCTATGATGATGGAATGCTGTTTGAAGGTTTAAGTTTCGAGCCGATTTGGACCGAAGGAGCGACTTTGGCGATTTGTTCCGGCTTTGCGACAAAGACAGAAATCACGTACGTCGGCACGCTCACGGCGGATCCGGAAAAGGTGGGGGTAATTGAAACATTATTAACTTTAGTTGCGACGGCCATCGATAATTCCGGAAATGAGTTCGTGTTCAGCCATGATTTTATATTGGATACGTTACCCCCGACACTCTCGCACTTTTCGGCGTTCCGAAACCAACATATCAACGAATCTTGGATCGAATTCGCGTTCGACCAAAAACCGGAAACTGCGGAATTGGACATCGTCGTAGCTGGCTCCGGAAAATTCTCGTATGATCTGGATGACGCAGAAGAAATCGAAGGACAAGAGAATACGTACAAACTGGAAACGGGAGTCACCTTGCCGTTCGGCGGCGCTGTCACATTAAACGCGACCGCGACCGACCTGGCTGGAAACGTCGGTTTCTCGACGAAGGATGCCACCGTCTCTTTATCCAGTCCTCGATAGTTTATAATTAACGATAAAAACGGCTGCTCCGGCAGCCGTTTTTTTATGGGATTGTCAAAACGCGGGATCGTGTAATGCCCGCGCAGGAGCGCCCGACTTTCCAGGTTAATACCGTAAAAACAAGGGATTTGCTA
>JAAYDO010000013.1 GCA_012729225.1 Bacteroidales bacterium
ATCTCTTTTGAAACTCCGGCTTTTTCTATAAACGCAGAAAACCCAGACTGATCACGAAGGAAGGTATGCGCTAGGGCTTCTGGCGAAAGGTCTGCCTGAAGACGGGGGTCGACAGAGGGACTCAAATTCTCTTGAGCCGCAATCGCCGCCCTAAGCGTATCCTGGTAGGCATCAAACAAGGCTAAGCCCACTTCCCTCTCTTTAGTTCCAAACCTACCTTCCCGAAAAATCTCATCTCTTTTGAAATTCTCCGCACTTGAGAGTATTAACTCTAACTCCTCCTTCCGAAGACCTGCCAAACCCGCAAGAAGTATGTTTTTCCCTGCGCCAGGATGGGCAGAGTGGGCATAATAAAACTGCCGGAAGTTATCTTTCATCACAGAAACCCCGTCAGCTTGAAGATCCAGAGAGAGTCCAGATCTCGAACCTCCTTGTTTCCTATCCTCACCCTGAAGCACCGGTCGGATCTGCTCCTGGATATCTTGGGCATCTCTAATCGTTTCCTCTATCCGAGTCTTGCGGCTCGCCGGAATATTTCTTCCTTCTTGCTGTTCTTGCTTCAAAGCCCGCTCAGCCAAATTGCGAGTTCTAGAGGCGAATTCTGACAACCCCTCAGCCTGGTCCCGAAAAGCAACGGCGGCATACTCCGGATCACGTCTAGCCATGAAGCCAATAGCCGAGGCCGTATCTCTAGCAATCTTAGGATCATTGAACACAACCCAGCTTGTTCGCGGCGGGTTCATGTTCTCGATCTTCTCCTTTGTGAACATCTTCTTGAAGTAAGGACCAACCGCTTCATGGTGCCCGCTTTCATAGAGCTTGCGATAACCAGCGACGGTATCCGCATACTCGGAAGCTTTGACTGCCGCATCGGTTTGCTCGATAAAATCATTAAGGGCTTTACTCTGGGCACCAACAAGTTCACCCATGTATTTTCTCGACTCTTGACCAGCAGATCTCACCTCAAAGACATTGACTCCAATCAAACATTTCAGTTCCACATAGCTTAAATTTCCTATGTCCTGATGAGCACGAACTTCAAGGACTTTTTTGCACACGGTATCCTGAGCTTCACACCCTAAAAGGCTCTCCTTGACGAGATCCGCTCTTAGCAGCTGCTTAATCAGGGCAATCTTCTCTTCATGAGAGAACTCGTGTTCTTCCATTGCTTTAACTACGTTGGAGGAGATTCCCTTATACGGATAGTCTAAAATTCTCTCCGCTCTCTTTGTTTGCAATCGATCGAGTGCGCGATACTCCTCACGTATTTTCGCCCCGGCCTCCGTTGCAGGCAGGGATGTCCCGCTTGCTAAACGACGAAAATCCTCCTCGGATTTTTCTCTAAACTCTTTTTTAATCGCCCATGACTGTTCTTCATGCTTGCTTACATGGACTCTGGACATAAGGCCGCCCTCAAATAGATACGGTTAACTGCAAAATCTCTCTTGGGAGTTATGGCCATTGACTTATTAGCAATGGCATTTCAGACATGAGGGCCTAAAAACATTCATTAATTTGGGGTTGCGAGAGCCTAAGCCGATCGGGAATTATCCCCCACGGACTGCTCGAGTAAGGGGCGGGTAGCCAAGAAAGCTGCTTTCAAGGCACAAAGCAGTGAATCCGCTTGAGCTAAGG
>JAAYDO010000071.1 GCA_012729225.1 Bacteroidales bacterium
AAATTAGGTCGAGTAAATTAAAAGTAAAATAAATTTGCCATGAGGGTCGTTGGAAATAAAAAATTAATGGTCATTCGTGGGCATTCACGGGCATTTATGTTAAATATGAAAACATGTGATTTCCATGTAATGACCATGAATTTTCATAAATAATTATTGATGTGCATGAAGTTGTTTGTCATTACAGCGGTCATTAGTGTGGCCTTGGTCATTGCGGGGTTCATCATCCCTCCTGTGGGCATCATCGACGGGTCGGTGCTGACGGCGGTGGGCGAGCTCTTGGCTTTCGGCGTGGTGGCGCAGCTGCCGGAGGTGGTCGGGGCTGGGAGGAGCATCAGGGTGAGGAAGGGGGACTGCGAGGTGGAGGTGGAAAATAAAAGAGAGGGGCGGGTCGGGTGACTCGCTCCTCTTTTTTGTATGGCGGGGGATCTCTTAGAAGATCAGCTGTGAGAAGTTGTAGAGACCGTACTTCCAAACGACAAAGTCGTGCTGACCGCCAGGATAGGAGATGAGTGTGCATGGAAGGTTGTTCTGGTCGCAGAAGGACTTGAGGTTGGAGCTGTTGCGCATGAGACCGTCCTTGTCGCCACATACCATCCAAAGGAGTTTGTTGGACTTCTTGAAGGCGTCGGCGTCGGGGATGAGCTGCTGTGGCTGTCGTGTGTTGGGTGCTGATGAGAAGCCTCCGACATAAGCGAACTTGTCGAGGTGGGCAAGACCGAAGTTGAGTGACTGGCCGCCGCCCATAGAGAGACCGGCGATGGCGCGGTGTGGCTGGTCGGTATATACGCTGTAGTTTTTCTCGATGTATGGAATCAGGCAGTCGATGAGGTCGCCCTCGAACTTCTCGAAGCCTGGTGCTGTGGCATAGACGTTGCCGATGGCGCGGTCGTCCTTGAGCGCGCGTCCGTTAGGCATGACGATGATCATTGGCTTTGCCTTCTTCTGGGCGTAGAGGTTGTCCATGATGTTCTTTGGCTCGCCCTGTAGCCATTCCTTGTGGTCGCCGCCAATGCCGTGGAGGAGGTAGAGGACGGGGTACTTCTTTGCCTTGTCGTACTTGGGGGGGAGGTAGATGGTCACCTTGCGGAGTGTGTCGGTGACGGTGGATTGGTATTCTGCCTCTACGATTGTGCCATGTTCGATGCCTGCTGTCTCCTTGTCGAAACCGTCGGGAGCGGCTACGTACTCATTGAACTTGACGTCGGTTGGCATACCTCCCTGCATCATGGGGATGAGGGGTTCTTGTGCATTCACTGATGTGATGCCGAGCAGCATTGTGGCTGCGAGAAAGAGTTTTTTCATTGTTGGTGATTTTTGTTATTAAAGTGATTGGTATGTTTCTTTTGACGATGGTGGAGTGGGCAGGGTTTAAATTCCTGTTTGGAATGTATGCCCCGGTTTTGTCTTGCAGGCACGGGCTGTTCATGATGATTCGTCTCTGGCATGATGCATTTATTTGTCGCCATGATCTCTGAAGTCAATGAGTTCAGAGATGATTTCATCAAAATCGTCAGTAAGGGTCAGGCGAAGGTTTTTGTATTTGCCTGCCTTGATCATCTTCTGAAGGAAGGGGTAGATGGGCATCTCCTTGGTCCAGAACTTTTTGCCCAGGAAAACCATTGGACTTGCAAAGCCGAAAGATTCGTAGTGGTTCTGCACGGCGTCCTGAAAGATTTCCTGCATTGTGCCGGCACTGCCGGGGGAATAGATGATGCCACCAAAGGCTACAGTCAGGATGAGATCTTCTCGCTTGCTGTTTTCAAAGAATTTTGCGATATGGGTGGCGAAGGGAGCGGAGGGTTCATGGCCGTAGAGCCAAGTGGGGATGCCCAGACTCACATAGCCTTTTTCTTGTGGGAAGCGTTTCATCACTTTGAAGGACGAAGCCAGCCAGCCTTCATCTTTGAAGGATGGGGCTGCCTGCATCATATCTACTGCCTCGTTGGTTTCCTCATTTGTTCTTCCTGCCATCCAGGCTCCCAAGTGGGTGGCCTCCATTGCCCCGGGGCCGCCGCCGCTGAGCATGAAGAAGCCTTTTTCGGTGAGTTGTTTGCTGAGCAGCGCAATTCTTCTATACATGGGATCGGTTCTGAGCAGTGCGTGGCCGCCCATTATGCCGATGCATAGGTGGGGGTCGTGCTCTTTGAAGAACTCATCCATAGCCATGTGGACACCGTGGTCGTGGAGTGTGCGTGCCAATGACTCCTCTACTGCTTTGGGCTGTTTTCCTGTGGCGATGAAATGCTTGTAAACTTTTGTGTCGAAGCATGTGTCAAAAGATTCAGGCTTGTCTGAATCATACCCCTCATAGAGGTCTGTGGAATTGTAGAGTGATTTGCGGGTCACGCTATAGGGCACAGACTTGAAATACTCTACGGGCATTTGTGTGCCGGGCTGTGCATGGGCAGAGGTGGCTGTAAACAAAAAGATTGCTCCTAATGCTAATTGTTTCATAAGACAGTCTTTTTTTGGGTGGTTTATGAAGGGGTTCATTCGATTGTTGTTCAATTGTCATTCGATTGTTGTTCGATTGTTGTTCGATTGTCATTCGATTGTTTTTTTGACAACCTCATTCTCTTTTTTCTCCTTTTCCCTTTTCTTCATTCTCCTGCGGATGCTCTCAAAGTCGTGGCGCCAGGAGAGGCCCACGCCTTGTGTGTTGAGCGTTGCTTTGGTGAAGTAGCGGTCGTTGGTCAGATTGTAGGCTTTCACATAGATGTTGCCTTGCCGGCTTAGTCGCCATTTCACCTCAAAGTCTCCTACAAAGCTGGAACGGTTGGTCATTGCGTTGTCTCTGTAGCCAAAGGCGCCGTTGATGAGGAGACGCTCGTTCATCAGATGTCCTTCAAGTGTGCCTTCCACATCTAAATCATCCCATCCCTTCTCGCCTGTGGTGAGAGACGAACCGATATTCCAGTTGCTTTCCTTTCCGACCACATTGCTCAGCATCTGATTGATCTGACCGCTTAGGGTGGAGGAGAGCAGGGAGTTCATGGCCTGTCCCGAATTTCCATTTCCATTGGCGCGTGCATACTCATTAGGATAGAAACGGCCAAGTCCCAAGAGGTAGATCATCTGTGTGTTCATCTCTTCCTCAGAGTTGATCATTGACTTGACCAACTGACGGGTTTCCTCATTCACATGAGGCATGTCCATGTCGAACTTGAAGTCCATGTTGCCCAGTTTTCCTGTGATGTCGAGAATGCAGATCACCTTTGCCTTATTGTTTTGGGAGAAGGCTGTTGTGAATGTCAAGTCGCTCAGGGGTACGGAATTGATGGTGTGGTGGCAAATCAGATGGATATTTGCATCGAAGGGGTTTCCGTTGAACTCAACGAGCGAACCTGGCTGGATGGTCAGGTCTCTGAAGATGATGTCTTGGAGATACAGACGGTAAGAGCCCGAATTGATGCTGTAATTGCCAAACATCTGGAAAGTGCCCTTGTTATACCAGCGTGCTGTCAGCTTGGCATTGCCAAAGGTGCGCATGTATCCATCCTCCAGATTGTCCATGCGTAGCTTCACCTCGCAGTCGGGGGTGAGGTTGATGTCAAAGTTGATGAAGATGTCGCTGCTGTAGTTCTTTCTTGCCTCGTTCACGATGGTGAGCGAATCTTTCTCCACTGGCTGGTCGTCATCCATCTCATACTGAAGGGCTTTTGGATTGAATGTGAGCAGTGAGTCGCGGTCTCGGAATTCGATGAAAGAGCTTCCTGTGATGGCGTCGGGGGTGGCTGCGTCGTAGGCAAAGACTGAGCCTTGGGTGGGGGTGACACTGGCATTCACATAGAGTGGGTGTCCGTCTGAGCCGTCAATTGTCAGGTTGCCATCGGCAAACACCGTGGCCAGGAACTTGTCGCTGTTGAAGTTCTTCTCGTCGTAGGCCAGCAGCTGATGCAGGTCTACCTGGAAATGATAAGAAAAGTTCTTCATGTTGCGGTGGGTCACCCGGCCATTCAGTAAGGATTGATTGCCAAATCTGTCATAGATATTGATGTTGCTGAAGTCGAAGAGGTGATTGCGCATGCGGATTGTGTCGCCCTCGATGTGGTAGGGTACATTTGTGGCACGCAACCTCATGTTCATATTGGGCACTGCGTCTGCAAGTATATTCACATTGTTGAATGGGCCGACAATCTGGATGGGGCCAGTGATGGATCCTGATATTTCCTTAAACACACTCTTCAGGAAACCGTGAATGAAACTTGCATTCGTATTGTGGGTGTTCACATTCAGCCGCATGTCATTTTTGGCAGGTGACACCCATCCCTTCACGGTGGTGATGCCTGTCACATTGCGTTCTCTGCCTGAAAGCCCATCTTGTGCCTTGTAGAGATCCACCATGCGTCCGTCTAACGAGATGCCATCTATTGTCTTGTCCCAATGTGCTGTGATATGGGCATCACCCAGTGAGCCCTCTTGGATTGTGAGGTTTTTAACAGTGAGGTCTGCTCTCACGTCAGGCACGCCTGCTCCCATCACATTGTTCACCACAGCACGTCCTGAAGCCTTTCCTGCAAAACGTACTACATTGAAGTTTGCCAATGAGAGGAAATATTTGATTTCAAGATTGTTTAGCGAAGCAACCAGTGAATCAGTGGGCAGGTTTGAGGCCTTGCCATCAATGGCGAGATAACTGTTCACATTGTTATTGGATAGTTTCACATGATGGCATTCGATGCTCTCTTTGTAGAGCGTGATGTTGGCAGGTGATATGGTCCACGTGGTATCGTTGATCAGGGCGTTTGACTTTCTGAGTGTGATGGATGTCTTCGTGCTGCCCAGTGAGTCGCTCAGCTGAACGATGGGCAGCAGCTGAATCATCACGTTGTTGCGCCCTGTTGTGTTGATGTAGAGGTCGCTCACGATTTTGTTTTGGTGCACATCTGCCATCACATCCACACGTGCATTCATGTTGGGTTCGTCATCCTCGGTGCTTTCCTTGCTGGTCGAGGCAATGGCATGCACATTCATGTTGTCGCTTGTGGAGTTGCATGCCACAGCAATATCGTTGTACGGTTCTCCATTGTAAGTGATGAGGGGGGCGTCTAATTGGAAAGACATCTTTTCTATTGAGGCGTCCAAGTCACCGAAGATGCGCAGAGGCTTGTCGATGCTAAAGTCGGCCTCTGTAAAGTGGTGCAGGATGGGATGGTCTGTTATGGTGAGGTCATAGGAGAACTTTGCTTTCTCCATGGCATGATGGTCTCCTTTTGATTTAAATATGATGGGTAGGTGGTGGGACATCTGATGGATGAAGCTATTTGATATGTCTGCCAGCGATGTCTGACCTTGGATGTTTCCGGAAAGGAAATCGCTGTTCACAGTGTAACGGCTTTCTCCATCGTTGAGTTTCTCTGCATGAAATGCAAAGCCTTTCAGATGGAACCTTTCTTCAGGTGTCATTAGATTTACATCTTCCAAGACTGCTTCTCCATAGAGATGGTTGAAATCCTGCCCATGCAGATTCACATTTATGTTCATCGTGAGGTTCTCATTCTCATGGTTATTGATCAAATGAAGCGCATGAGGCCTGAACTCGGAAAGGAGTAGGTTTAGGTCGATGCCTTTGGCGGGAGCGTCAGTCAAGGCAAAGGCGGCGTCTGCTTTTATGTTTTCGTCGTCGATACTTGCTGTGCCCTCCATCTCTTGCGTGTTGCTGCGAGCCTCCAGTCGGATGTTTTGATATTTGTAGCCCTTGTAGTACAGACTATGCACATCTCCTTCCACTCTTCCTGTGGGGAATGGCTTGAGCTGAGAGGTGTTGATGGCAAAGTCCAGATGGAACGATGTTGTTCCTATTGTCTCATCATTCACCAGTTTTCCTATGTTGATGCTGTCACCTTCCAGTGTTCCTGAGAGCAAATGGGTCTTGTCATAGGAGAGGTCGTAAGATGCTTTGCCCACATCGGTGATAATATCTCCATTTGATTCCACCATGCCGTCTGCATCGTAGTCCACCATGCCCTGAAACCTCAGTTCCCTGGTGAGTTCCAACAGATGGGAGTCTTTTTCTTGGGGGGCAAAAGCTGTCACCCATGTGTGCATCTCATCATTTGAGATGTGGAGAGTCTGTATTTGTGTGTGCAGGTGTCGCCTCTCTTTATCGAGAGGATTTTCTATTTGGGCAATGGCTCGTAGTCGGATGCTGTTGTCTTCAGTGGAGAGTTGAAGGTCTTTGATCTCAATCTTCTTCTCGTTGCCCTCTGCATGCACGTTCAGTTCTATCTGAGTGTGGATGTGGGCTAATTGGGACGACACAAAAGCAAGGTCGCTTGGAGTGATGATTCCTTGGATTGGAGTGGAGTGGAGCACAAAAGCCTTTCTCTTCTCATAAAGTCCATAATCAACAGAGAGTGTGTCAAAAGATATGTGAGAGTGGGAGAGTGATATGTCAAAGTCGGAGAGTGTAGCCTTTTGATGATTGGCTATAAGCTTGAGCTTTGTGTCATGAATGCTTAAACCTGAATGGAGTTCCTTTGCCTGCATTCTACGTATGTCCACATTGATGGAGTCGTCGGTCAGGGTGCGCAAGATCATGTTTATGCCACAGTCGCGTAGATTCAGATGGGTTGGTTCAAGTTTGCCTGGATGCAGAACTTCAGACTTGATGCCCCAAGTCACATCTGCATGCCTCATGATGAACGATCCCACTCTCATGTCTAATGGCTTAGGTTCTTTCTTTTCTTCTTGAGAAAGAGCATCTATGATAAACTGAAAGTTGGGTTTGCTGTCAGGTGTGTCCTTGTAGAGTGTGGCTTTGACTCCAAACAGTTGGGCAGTACCAATATTGATCTGATCTGTCAGAAGAGAAAACAAATTGATGCTGGCTGACATTCGGGCAATGCTGGCTATCTTTGGTCCTTCTGGTTCATAAATGGCAACGTCATTGATAATGATTCTGTTGAGGAAACCGAGATTCACACTTCCGATTTCCACCTTTGAGTGTAGATGGTCTGAAAGAATGTTGGCTGTCCAGTTTGCCAAAGTTCTCTGCATGAATGGCAAACTGAATAGTAGCACAATCGCTGCATAGATTGCAATGATTGTGCCTACTATGTTTAGTAATATTTTCTCAATCCTTTTCAATCTTTCTTCTGAAGTCTGCCATCTTAATGGCTGTCACTGCACACTCGTCGCCTTTGTTGCCCATCTTGCCACCGGCACGTTCCTCCGCTTGCTGCATGTCGAGGGTTGTGATGAGACCATAGATGACAGGGGTGTCTTGAATGACATTAAGACGGGTTAATCCGTAGGTTACTCCTTGACAAATATAGCGGTCGTGGGGTGTGTCTCCTCGGATTACGCATCCCAATGCAATGACTGCATCAAAGTTCTTCTTAACCATCTGGGCTGTGCCATATACGAGTTCAAAACTGCCAGGAACTGTCATCACTTCAATGTCTTCAGGAAACACTCCATTCTTCATCAATGTCTGCTGAGCTCCATTTAGAAGGGCCGCAGTGATGTTTTCATTCCATTCTGCTACCACAATGCCTACCTTCATGCCAGTGGCATCAGGCACCGAATTGATGTCATAATCAGAGAGGTTGTGATTTTTTGTTGCCATAGTCTTATTTATTTATATAAAGAATGTTTTGTTTCCCTCATGTAAAAAGACTCTTTTACAGTGAGACTAAAAATGAGAAATTAGGAATTGAATGTTTTGGCCTCAATCCCTAATTCCTCATTCCTTGATGTTTTGAAATCACTTAGTGGCTCTTTCGATGTACATGTCAATCTGCTGAGCGATGGCACTACGGAAATACTGGTCCTTGATTTTGTTGTAGAGTGTCACAGCCTTGTCGTTCTGACCGAGTGATTCATACACTTCGCCAGCCTGAAGAAGACATATTGGGCTGATGGCGTCATTGTCTGCCTCTTCAGCAGCCTTCACTAAGGTTTTCGCGCCCTTTTCCTTGTCGCCTTTTTGCACGTAGAGGTTACCCAATGCTGCTATTGCTGATGGAGAGATCATCTCGTCATCTTGAGCAGAGAAACCTTCCAGCATCTTGACAGCCTCGTCAGTCTTGTCTGTCTTGGCATATGCAAGACCGGCATACAACTTAGCAAGATTTGCAGTCTCAGTGCCGCTGTATTCGTCCATGATTTTGAGGAAGCCCTTCACATTACCCTCTCCATTGAGTGCAATGTCATACTGTTGCTGGGCAAATGCTGTCTGTGCGCCAGCGATAGCCTTCTGTGCTTCAACTTCGCGCCCCTGCATGTAGTGTTTGTAGATGTAGAAACCAACTACGACAACCACTGCTATTCCAAGTACGACAGCAATTTTCTTCCAATTCTTTTCGATGAACGCCTCACTCTTGCTGAGCTGCACGTCAAGTGCTATTGGCTCATCATTTTTTTCTTGATGTTTGTTCTTTGACATGATATATTATTTTTTATTTTATTCAAAATACATGCAAAATTACAACATTTTCTTGAATAACAAAGCCTTTGTCAGGAAAATATTCACTTTTCTATTGCTTTTCGTGCTTCGTTGATGTGTTTCAGTGCTTTGTCAATGAGGTCATGAGTGCCCGATCCTTCATTCACATACTGCACAACCATGCTGGCATAGTCAATGGCTTCACGCAATTCGGTCGATTTGTTGCGAATATTTTTAGTCTCACTGAGCAGTGGCAACAGGGTGTTCAGGTCTTCTGGTTCGGCTAAGTTGCCTGGACGCATTGTGTTGATGGCTACATTGAGGGAAGAGGCTGCCATGTTGATTTGCTCCTGAGTGAGTTCCTTTTCTGGCTTCCTGCCCACTTCCTTTGCTGTGTCTATCTGCTTCAGCAGACGAGCATAACCATGAGGAGCCCAGGGCGCGAAGGCTGGAACTTTTGTGGTGAGTGCGTTCCATTGTTCTTGGTTCTTCACTCTTTCCTGGGCAACTTGCAGATTCTGTTCCAGCACCATCTTGTCTATTCCTTTCTTTACCTTTTGTTTTTCTCCAGTCTCCACGTTCAGACGCAGATAGTGGGTGGAGTGGCCTGTCTGATAATAGTCTGGCTGAAATTGTCTTCCGTTCAATGAAAGTGTGAAGAGATTGTCACCGTATTTGCTATCCATCTTTGAGCCATTCAACTGAATATCCTTCAGGTTGGATTGCAGTGTGAAATCAGCGTCTTTCCATTCCTTCACATCAGGAGTGGCCATTACGAGTGGTCCATACATGATAGCACCTACCCACTGTGGAGCAAAAGGTGTGTTGGTCTCATTCTTGCCAGTAGCCGCAATATCCATTTTGTCAGGTCCCCAATTGATGTGCTGTGAGAAAGGCATAGCCACTTCAATACAGTCGCCGTCCTTCCATTCTCTACTGGCAATCTCCACGTATGAGCATGGCTGATATTTTTTGGAGATGGAACGCCCATTCAACTTTATGTCAAAGTTTTCTGTAGCCCAATATGGCACACGCAGTTTTAGGCTGAATGTGGCATTCTTTGTCTTGTCAGTGCGGGTCACGGTCAGCACACTCTTTTCGGCAGGCCATTTGCATGCTTGCTCGATGGTCACACCTTTTTCTTTCCAGCAGGCCACAGTGGGCAGGTACAGACCCACCCACATTGTCATGTCATTCACAAAATAGGTTGCTTCCTGGTATTTTACATGGCTTTCCATGCCTGTGCCACCACAGCAAGTGGCCTGTGGTGTCTCATTACCATAAGGCTTGATAGCATTCATGCCTACAGCATACTGGTAGGTCACACCCCAATGGTCGGGATGCAGTGAGCCGACAATCTGGTTGTAGAGCACACGCTCATAGTAGTCCATATATTCAGCATTGTCTGGATCAAAACAGTTCAGTTCCTTGGTCAATTTCGCTAAGTTGTAGGCACAACATGTTTCATTGATGTCGGGATTGGGATACATGTTTCTCATGTGGTCACTCATCACACTTGTGTTCATGGAGAGCATTTGAGAATAAGGCTGACGCCACATTTCTCCATTGCCCACACCGCCCATAGCATAAGTATATCTGCCCTGAATGAGATTCCAGAAGTTATAGGCTAAGTTGTAGTAATAAGGATTTCCATTGCTGATGTAAGAGCGGAGCGCACCCACAATCATTGGGATGTGCTGGTTGGCGTGGCGTGTTCGGATATGATCCACGTTCTTAGCCACAGGGTCAAAGAAAGCCGGGGAATCAAAATAGTTGGCGGCTTCTATCAGGCGTGCTTTCTCTATTGGGTCACTCACCATTTCAGAGAGGCGAGAGAGCGATTCTGCCATACCACCCACTTCTCCTGCTATATACATATTCCACATCTCATATCTGTTGCCAGGTTTGGCTTGTCTGTCTGCTTTAGAACCTTCCTTTTTCATGTAGGTGCGATAGTGCATGCGATTCCACACCCACAGCCCCATGTCCTTGGCAATGAGCAGTGCCTTGTCTGCAATCTCCTTGTCGTCAATATGATTGGCAATATCTATAAGACCAGCCAATTGCTTGTGGATGGTGTAGTAGGGTGCCCACACCCAGTCCTCATTATTATATGCGCGATAGCACTCTATCAATGCAGGATGGGCGGCAGGAATAGCATTCAAATATCCATATCCATAGTGACGATAGTCTTTCTTGTATTCGTCAAAATCCTTCCAGTTGCCCTTCATTTGTATCAATTGCTCCTCTGGCGCAAAGTCGCGAGCCTCCCAATAGCGGTTTAGTGTACTGTCCCACACGAATGTGCGTTCCTGACATAATCTCAATTCGTCCACCATTCTGCGGATACGCTTTCTAAGTTCAGCCTTCTCTTGTTCGTGTTTTGAACTGTTTCCGCTACAAGAGGCAAAAGCAAATGCCAGTGCACTCATGTAATGTCCCGAACCGTGACCTTTTAGTTTTGTGGTTGGAGAATCCCATCCATCAGCCTCGGTGTAGCCTTTTGTGTCCAATCCGTATGTGTCGCGATAGTTGTAGAGTTGCTGAGTTATATCGAGCGAGAGAAGTGCTTTGATGTTTAGATCTCTATTGTGAGATAAACGATTGTTGTTTAGCAATTTGACATTACATATTGAAAGTGGTTGTGCAATAGGTTTTTGTGCTGGGACATCCCATGCTTCTTTCACTACAGTTACCTTAGCAGTGAGTGGGTATCCATTCTGCGTTGTATTGTCACCAATGACAAATCCTTCCACCGTATAAATCTTGCCCGCAGGTGTTTTAAGTTCGTCAGCAGACTCCTCTTCTGTTGTAAGCAGACAGTTGTTCCATCTTGTCTGTCTCCACTCGTGAGAACCATCACTGTAAGTCACCCATACTTGCCAGGGCAGACGAGGGGCTGTACCCACAGGAGTCTGCACATGAATGGGGGAGACTTTAATGATGCTACGCTGTTTCTTGCGGACAGCATTTTTCTGTATGTTTCCTTTGGAAGAACTCTCGCTCTTGGCTGACAAAGGCATTAATGGCATTGTAGAACATAAGATGCCGTAGAGGAAGATTGTTAAGTTATTCATCTTGCTTCGTCTAACAAGTTAATATCTTCGGTTTAGTTTTTTAGGTATTCCTCAAAGCGGAATGGAATATACTTGCTTATTGTTTTAGTGATTCAAAATTAGATATAATTGATGAGATACACAAACTCTGTAACATCGAAAAGCACTATTTTACCATTCTTAGGACGATTTTTAGGATTATTATGCCTATCTTTGCCTGCGCAAAAGAGTGTTTTTAGGGATTTCCCCATTTACGGATAGGGATTTCGATATTGACAGTTCAATATATTTTGCGAATTTTGCACCATGAAAGATTATGGATTATTCATTAATACACTAAAGATATGAAACGATTATTGACTTTTGCATTGATGCTCATCCCATTGCTTGGTATGGCTCAAGATGACCTCTACTTCACATCTTCCAAGAAAGCCAAGGAAGAGGCGAAACTGAGAGAGGCAGAGAAGCGTCAGTTGCGCACCACCATCTCTCGTGTGATACAGGCTCAGGAGGACTCTATCCTGCCATCACATCGAGTTGCTCCTATAGTGGACTATCAGAGCAACAAGCGTAGTGATGATGAATACAACCGTCGCTATGTGTATGGTGGACAATATGTTGCAGACTCTCTTGCTGCCCGTATTGATTCTGTATATCCAGAGGACTATGCCAATTATGACGTGGAAGACCCTGAGTGGGACTTCCGTTTTTCTCGTCGTCTTGTGCGCTTCCGCAATCCTCGTCTCTATGCTCTTGCCAGTCCCTACTATTGGGATCTCTACTATGGCTATGGTGCTTGGGACTATCTTTATGACCCATTCGACCCATGGCATTATCACTATGGATGGAGTTATGGATGGACTTGGGGACCTTGGGACTGCTGGTATGGCGGTATCTGGGGATATTCTCGCCCTTACGCATGGAGTTATTGGGGATGGGGACCCAATTGGAGTTATCCTGTCTATTATACAAGTCGCTACCATTACAACACAGTGCCTCGCAGCTACAACTCCTCTCGTGGTGGTAGCATGGCAGCAGGGTCACGTATCCGCACCAACGCTGTGGGTGGTCGCTATGTGGGCACACGCACTAATGCTGTAGCTTCTCAGAATGCAGCGATGAGCGGTCGTACAGCAGTGCCAGGCAGCCGTGTTAATCCGACCACAGGACGCACCAACGCACTTGAAGGTCGTTCATCTACCCAAACTCGTGGCACATCTTATACTGATTATACCAATGTGCGCACAGGCGGAACTTCAACCACCACAGCTCCTCGCACTCAGGTTTACGACCGTAGCACAGGCACAGTGCAGCAGGGTGGTGGAACGACCTATCAACAGCCTACTCGTTCTTACAGCAATCAGAACAGTAGCAGCCGCACGAATGCTGTGCGTCAGCAACAGCAACAACAACAGCAGCAACAGCCAACTCGCACCACTCGTCAGCCTGAACAGCAGACGCAGACTCGTACTCGTACCAATTCTGTACAGCAACAGACACCAACTCGTAGTTATACCCCAACGGTCCCAAGCACTACAACCTCATCTGGTAGTTTCGGAGGCGGAAGTAGCAGTGGAGGTGGAGGTAGTCGTGGTGGAGGCGGCGGTGGAGGCAGACGATAGCCCGCCTTGTCTTTATTTCCATACAGATTACTCTCTTTTTCACGTATCACATTATTATATATAATAAGCATATGAAATCATTCATCAATATCTTTCTTATCAGCACACTTATCTGTGGCGCAAGTTCAGCCTATGCGCAGGATAGTTACGACGCACAGAACTTTGCCACTTCCGACCTCAATGGAACAGCACGTTTTGTAGGTATGGGTGGAGCACTTGGTGCTCTCGGTGGCGATATTAGTGTGATGAGCACCAATCCTGCAGGTACAGCCATATATCGCAAAAGCGATGCTGCTCTTTCTTTCAGCGGTCTTTTCACCGACAAGAGTGCCATGGATCACGGGCGCGCACGCATGTCGTTTGACCAAGCAGGTGTAGTCATCGCTTTTGAAATGGATGAACCATCCAGCAAGGGTCTGCAGTTTGTCAATTTCGGTGTAAACTATCAGAAGCATCGTAACTTCTTCTCCAATCAGAAGACAGACATTCAGAATCTCAGTGTATTTGACCAAAATGGTAATCCATTCAATCTCAGTCAATCCTTCCAAATAGCCAATCTTTGTAACGAGGCGGCCTACAATAATTATTGGAAAGGTTCTCTTGTTGATATGGCGGCTTCCAGCAGTCAGCATGGAGGCATTCTCAATGAATTTGATGAGACATTGGTTGATGGAAATGGTAATCCGATTCTTGACGGACAAGGTAATCAACAAATCTACCGTGTCTATGAAGGAGTTTCTGCTCGAAATGCTTATTTTGAGAAGAACAATCGTGGTGGAAGCATGCAGGCTGATGTCAATCTCTCCTTCAACATCAGCGATCAGTTCTTCCTTGGAGCATCGTTGGGAGTATATGATCTCACTTACTCTCGCGAATCTTTCTACTCAGAAACAGGTGTGGATGGCAATTCCTACAATATTGATAGTTGGTATAAGACCGAAGGTGATGGTTTTGACATTAAGTTAGGCTTCATCTGCCGCCCTATCGAAGACAGCCCATTCCGCTTTGGTATCAACGTTCACACACCAATTTGGTATCGTCTCACAGATCTCAATGGGGCTACACTCACTTATAAGGGACAGAGCACAGGTTATATGGCTTCTTCCTACAATGCTGAATATGATTATCGCTATCGCACACCCTGGAAGTTTGGTTTCAGTCTTGGTCACACGATTGGCAAGAGTTTTGCCATTGGTGCAGAGTATGAAGTGGAAGACCCCTCATCATGCCACTACTCCAGCGTGGATGGAGGTGATCTCACCTATTTCCGAAACACCAACAGAATCATAGAGGAGACTCTCCATGCTCAGCACACCCTCAAGGTGGGTGCTGAAATCAAGCCTATTGAAGAGTTCTCCATCCGTCTGGGTTATAACTACATTTCCTCTCCATTCAAGGAAGGTGCTTTCCGCACCATTGGCTATGACGGCATTTATACAGAGACAGACTACACCAACTGGGGAGCAATCAACCGATTCACATGTGGTTTGGGGTATCGCTACAAGGGTGGCTACATTGATTTAGCCTACCAGTATCAGGCACAGAAGGGCGACTTCTTTGCTTTCGATGATGAGAACCTCAAGGCAACCAAGATCAACAACAATCGTTCACAGCTCATGGCTACCCTCGGTTTCCGTTTCTGATACAACCTCACATGGTTGTCGTTCAAATAGGGAGAAGCATTGTCTTCTCCCTGTTTCGTTATGCCACCTTCCTTGCTTTATCCCTAAATTGGTCATTGGATCATCGTTCCATCCCTATCACAAGGAAATCCGATGTCTTTAGGAAAGAACATCTCGAAGGCATTTCGAAGGCTTCTTGAAGAAAAATACTGTAATTCAAGGGGCATTTGCCTACTGTGTAAAGAAGGGTGAAGAGATTCTGGCACGTTTTATCGCAGAACGAGTCTTGCAAGAAAGTGAGCGATGTTATCCCTGCATCCAAAAGCCCACATATTTTCTTAAAAGACAATAATTTATGAATGCCATATAGCACCATGCTTGTGAGGTCAAAAACGCACCATTGTTCGTTGGTCATCGCACCATTGTTCATGGGCTCTTGAAGCATTGTTCGTTGCTCATTGAACCATTGTGCGTTGGAGCTTGAAAAACGCTTCGGGCACGCGAGATGTAAAGTGGCAGGGGAATCCTGCCATTTCATCCTTACGTACACCTGCTTTTATTTATCCCTCCTAATAATAGGGTCAGGGCTTGGTGAATTTGTTGAATTTGCGTTAGTGTGTCTTTTCAATCATGCTCTACCTATTGTAAAAGTAGCGAAATAAAATTGCCGAGAAAGGTGTGAATCTTCTCGGCAATTATTGTTTGTGTGATATGTCAATCTTTATTTTGTGATTGGCTTATATTTAGGTACGAGTATCTTCATGATAATCCAGCCAATAAGGTAGGCAACAGCACAGTAGCAGAAGACAATCATATAGCCTGCGGGCTTCCCTTCAGCACTGAGGAATCGGAAGGCAGAACCTTGTTCATCTGCAAAGACAAAGAGTACGCCAGCTCCCTTGTTGATGGCATAGGAGCAGAGACCACCAAACATAGTGCCAATGCCTGTGATGGTGGCTATGGCTGATTTGGGGAACATATCGCCAATGGTGGAGTAGAGATTGGCAGACCATGCTTGGTGACCTGCTCCTGCAAGACCAATGATGATGCAAGGCAACCAAGGTGACACCTCGGCTAATGGCTGTGCAAACATGGCAAAGATGGGCAGAAAGGCAAAGATCAGCATGGCGCGCATACGACCGGCATAGGGGTTCATGCCCATTTTCTCTACAAAGAGGCGAGGAAGGTAACCGCCATAGATGGAGAGGACTGTGACAATGAGATAGAGCACAAAGATGAGGGCTTGACCCATGCCAGAAGAACTGGGATAGCCAAGTTCAGAGAAGTAGGCAGGCGCCCAGAAGAGAAAGAACCACCATACACCGTCGGTCATGAACTTTCCTGTGATGAAAGCCCAGGTTTGACGATACTTGAAGCATTCGAGGAGAGAGAGTTTGATTTCTTCAGTTGAGGTGCTTGCGACCTCTTTCTCTTCTTCCTGATGGTCTTTGTCTGATTCGATATATGCAAGTTCTGCAGGATTGACATGCTTGCTTTCGGATGGCTTAGAATACATGAAGACCCAAAGACCTGCCCAGATGAAGCCAATAGCACCAATGATGATGAATGCCATTTCCCAACCCAGATGTTTAGCAAGGACAGGGATGGTGAGTGGGGCAGCGAGAGCACCTACAGATGCTCCTGCATTGAAGATGGAGGTGGCATAGGCACGGTCTTTCTTTGGGAAATACTCTGCTGTTACCTTGATGGCGGCAGGAAAGTTGCCTGCCTCACCCATGGCCAGCACTATGCGACAGGCAACGAACAGATATACGCTGATGGAGGAGACAATGAGGGCGAGTTTGGATCCTGCTTGCACAGCACGGAGTGCTTCCTCACTCGGAATGTCTGTAATCCACATGGTTACAACACCGCAGGCGGCATGGAGACATGCACCAAGTGACCACACAACGATGGCCCAGATATATCCTTTCTTTGTTCCCATCCAGTCAATGAACCCGCCTGCAAAGAGAGAAATGAAGGCATAGAATAGTGAGAAGATAGAAGTGATGTTGCCATAGTCGTTGTCGTCCCAATGGAAATCAGCAGAGATGAAGTCTTTCCACGTGAGTGAGAGCACCTGACGATCCATGTAATTGACTGTGGTGGCGAGGAAAAGCATCGCACAGATGGCCCAACGATAGTGGGTCATTTTGTTGGTTTTAGTAGTCATTGTTATTATTTGGTTTTATGTATTTGCTAATTGGTTGGCTTTTGAGAATGTAATGAAATATTTCTTTGTGTGCTAAGGATAATGAGGCTAAGGCGAACGAGTGAGAGTTTGTGTGTCTGTTTTCAATCCACTCTTCCTGTATCAGCCTTCTCTAATGGTCAATCTCTTGCACTTACAAAGATTTCCACACCAGCCCCCTGACAGTCAGCACCCATAGGAGGATTTTCCTTGAGAAGAGAAAGATGAACAGAAAGGGCTTTGGGGAAGTCGGCAATGATTGCCTTTGCTATGCGACCCGCCACATGTTCCACAAGGGCAGAAGGAATGGACATCTCGCGCTTGATGGTGGCATAGATGTCAGCATAACTGATAGTGCCTTCGAGTTGGTCATGGCGTATGGCTTGTGTAAGGTCTGCTTCTACTTCTATATCAATGGTGAAGTAGGAGCCCACGATACGTTCTTGGGACATGACACCGTGATAACCGTAGAGACGAAGCCCTTTGATGATGATTTTATTCAGCATTGTGAGGAGTGTCGTCTTTGATGGTCATTTCATCGAGGTCATCAGTTTCCCCTGTGTATTTCTTGAGTGCGCGAGCCACACCATTAGTCCATGTGTTTATGTTCTCATTCTCAAGTTGGAGCGATCCCACAAGTTTGATGACATTGGTGAGTGGCATACGATAGCGAAGTACCCCGCTGATGAGTTTTGCGTAGTTCCAGTATTCTTTGTTGAAACGTTCAGAAAGCCCCTCGACAGTAGTCTTGTAGCCACGACGATTGACAAAGGTGAAGTCATAGCGTTTACTGCCGTCACGATTGACATGCTTGATGATGTGACCTTTGGATACAGTCTTTGGAAGGGCTATGCCATCTTCATCGTCGAGCACTCCTGTGAATATTTCATAGGGATAGCCATCAAGAAGTCCTACGAAAGCCACCCATTTCTCTTTCTTGTTTTGAAATTTCACCACATCACAATCAAGGCTGACTGGACGTTTCTCTGTTATCTCAAATTGAGATCGGTAGGAGAAGATTTCATTGTCGAGAATGGATATGAGTTCAGACCTTTCTTGATTAATCTCACCTTCTGTAGTAGGTGCTTTGAGTGCCTTTCTCAGTTTCTTTTCTCCAAACGCAGCAAGGGTGTTGAGGATATTGACTGATAAAGATTGTATTGGTGACATTTGAGTCGGTTTTTGGTTGAGAATTACTATATACAAGGCAAAAATACAATACTTTTCCGACATGACAAAATAAATGTGAGGAGAAAAGCGTATCTTTGTGGCAAAAATATATAATTGAACATAATTACTCTGAAGATGGAATCATTTACGAATAGAAGAACTATCAGAAAATACAAGCAGGAGGACATCCCTGCGGAGAAGTTGGATAGTCTGCTTTTTCAGGCTTCAAGAGCAGCCACAATGGGCAACATGCAGTTGTATAGTGTGGTTGTGACGCGTTCGGAAGAGATGAAGGAAAAGCTTTCACCATTGCATTTTGGCCAGCCTATGGTGAAGGGTGCGCCTGTGGTGCTCACCTTTTGTGCAGACTTTAATCGTTTCACAAAATGGTGTGAACAGAGGAATGCAGATGCAGGCTATGACAATATGCTCTCGTTGATGAATGCTGCAAGCGATACATTGCTGTATGTGCAGGCTTTCTGCACATTGGCAGAGCAGGCAGGTTATGGCACTTGCTATCTTGGCACAACATTGTATAATCCTCAAGGCATCATTGATCTATTGAAGTTGCCCAAACTGACTTTCCCCATCGCAACAATTACGGTTGGTGTGCCTGATGAGATGCCGGCTCAGCCTGACAGGTTGCCCCACATGGCATATATTCATGGAGAAACTTACCATGACTACACACCTGATCAACTTGACATTATCTATTACTTTAAGGAGCAGTTGGAGGAAAACAGGCATTTTGTTGAGATCAACAAGAAGGACAATCTTGCACAGGTGTTCACGGACTGTAGATATACAAGAAAGGACAATGAAGACATGTCGGAAGGACTGAAGGAGGCACTGAAGCATCAAGGCTTTCTTTAGCACACATTTAATCCCTCGTGGGGTGTCACGACTATATAGAATCACATGGACTTCTGATTGGATTCTAACACAAAGAGAGGAGGGTTCACTTCAATAAAAGCGAACCCTCCTCTTTCGTTAAACATAAGCTATCTATAGGTCTTGATTATATGATTCTTTTATCTAATGATAATCTTTGGAAATATAAGCAATGCTTAAAATCAACTGTGATGAGCCTTGAGCATAGCAGTGATTTCTTCCACATCTTGACGAGTGCGTGAGTCTGCACTGATGAGGTCATTAATCTGCTTGAGTGAGTGGATGACTGTAGAGTGGTTGCGTTTGCCAATGGCAGAGCCAATCTGTACGTGCGAATTGTCAGTGAACTTGCTGGAGAGGTACATAGCCATCTGACGAGCAAGAGCGAGTTTCTGAGTGCGACAACGAGAATCAAGTTCTGAAATCTTGATATTGAAGTGCTCGCACACGCATTGCTTTACATCGTCAATAGTGACAGGTTCTGATGACTTGACCACAAATCGTGGCATTACCTTCTGAACAAGGCTCATGTTGATACTGCAATTGTAAACAACAGAGTATGCCATGAGTGAGTTAATGATGCCTTCGAGGTCACGCACACTTTCATCAATATTCTCTGCAATGAACTTGAGCACAGTGCTTGGAATATTAAGACCTTCTTTCTGTACCTTTGAAGACAAGATGTCAAGACGAAGGTTCTGTGTTGGCTTTTCTATCTCAGCCTGCATGCCCCACTTGAAACGTGTGAGCAAACGGTCTTCGAGACCTTGAATGGCGATAGGAGGACGGTCGGCAGAAAGGATGATCTGCTTGCCATTAATCTGGAGATGATTAAATATATGGAAGAAAGCGTTCTGAGTCTTGGTCTTCTCAGAGAGTTCCTGCACATCATCGAGAATCAGCACATCTATAGACTGGTAGAAGCGAATGAAGTCATTTAACTTGTTCTTCAGACGAGCATCAACAAATTGTACCATGAAGAGGTGGGCTGACAGATAGAGCACACGCATCTCTGGATGAAGCTGCTTGATGCGAAGACCGATTGCATTGATAAGGTGAGTCTTTCCACAACCAGAAGGGCCATACACGAAGAATGGATTGAAAGCCTTGGCAGGATGAGTGGCAATGGATTCGCCTACACTACGAGCCAAACGGTTGCTTTCTCCTTCAAGATAGTTGTCGAAACTGTAATTGGTGAGAAGTTGAGAATCGAGGTCTTGCACCTGTGGAGCTGTAACATCGCTTGGTGTGGAGCGTGCATCCATGCGAGGAGTTCCGTTCATCATCTTAGGAGCGATGTCTGTCTTTTCTATCACTTCGCCACCTCGCTTTGCCTTGACAACTGACACATTATAATATAATGCCTTGATATTGTTGCCAAACACGCGACGGAAGGTTGATGCCATCAATGGTAGGAATCGCTCTTCCAACAATCTCTTGACAAACTCGCTGGGTACATTGAGTATCAGTTTGCCGTCTTCAAAGCTGTTGAGCTCTACAAAGGCAAATGATGCAGCGAATTGCTCTGGAGTGATATTGTCTCGAATGATGTCAAGACATTTAGCCCACAAGAGCGTAGGATGTTGTTCGGTCTCTACCATTTTTTGATAAGGATCTGTGGTTAAATACAGTTATTAATATTGTAGCATTTATAACACACTGCTCTATGACAGTTAGCATCGAGTTTGTGTTTCATAGACTACTTTTGATTTCACGATTGCAAAGTTCGGCATTATTTTTGATAAAACAAAATTTTATTTTTTCTACATTTTTTCACCGATACTCTAAACACGCATTATTCAGTCATTTACGTTATCATAGATAAACATAGTGTTGTTTCATGTTGCCATTTTCCTTTCAGATGATTTTCAGAGAGATATGTAAATTCCTTTTGTGTAAAAGACTCAGGTTTTATCCTTCTGGAAAATCCTTAACTCGTTCGTCTCTACACATTTAAATTTATTTTCTCTCGGAAGAATAATGCCTGTTTGTTGTTTAGACTAAATTTAAATAAACGGTTATCCTTGTCTTTAATCGGATGGCAATATTATTGTACGAAAGTTCTATTGAACATGAGTTAGGCATGTAGGGAAAATGAAGCAGTTGTTTTCAATTGTTCGCACATCAATCATACTCTTTCCTTTCATTTTTTTGTAAAAATTCATGGGTGATTTAATAGATGTATGACTTCTGTGGAAGAAAGATAAAGCAGTCTTGACAGGTTTTGTCAATGGGTTGCTCTTTCTGGAAAGTAGATGATGCGACCCTATCTCCTGCAAACTTTATACCTCATTAATTAACAGCGAATGATGAATAATCTGAAATCTAAGAATTATGAGAACGAAATGCACGCATGGTTCAATGGTCATCGCACCATTGTTCATGGGCACTTGAAGCATTGTTCGTTGGCCATTGAACAATTGTTCGTTGAAGCATGAAGAATGCTTCAATCAGGTGAGGATTCAAATGGAGGGGAAATCCTGCCATTCCATCCTTGCGCACATATACTTTCATTTACCTTCCCCTGACAATAGGGGTAGGGTGTGATGACTTTATTGAACTCGCCTTATTTGTTTTTTCTTCCAAACAGAGAGAAGTGCACATATCTCTTAGGATTAAGACGTAGGTCTTCCATCAGTTTGGAGGAATTCTGCACGGTCGAGTCAAGATGAAGGGCAATGGAGTTGTCATTCATTAGCATGCCAAGCGAATTGTCCTTACTGTTCATGGCTGTGTTGATCTTGAATGTCATGTTCTGAACACTTTCAAGTGTGGCATCTGCTTTCTTTGCCATTCCTACCATGTCAATCTGATTGAGATTGTTGGTCGTTGTCTCAAGATTAGAGCAGATATTGTTGGTTTTAGCCATGAGTTGTGGCACGTCCTTGCCGAGTAGTCCATTGATTTGCTTCGTGGTGGTGCGGAACTCTGTAGTGAGAGCCTCCATGTTGTGGATGGAGGTCTTGATAGATGGGTCGTTGGCAAGTGTGTTGATAGCCGTGAGGATAGAATCCATCTTAGGCAGGAGAGCCTGCACTTGAGGAATCATGTCGCCTGCTGCCGTCATGAGATCAACCATCGGAACACCTTTGATTGTGTCTCCAGGTTGAAGTATATCAGAAGGATCAGAACCCAAACGAAGATTCATCATAGCAGAGCCAAGCATCTCTTTAGTCATATAGACAGTGGTGCCTCTTGGAATCTTGAAGTTAGGATTGATGGTGATCTCTACAGTGAGGTCCTGACGGCCAGGATTGAATTGAATGGCTTTAACTGTACCAACTTTCAGTCCGTTGGCACGCACATCAGAAGCTGTTGGCATGCCCATCACGTCGGAAACCTCTACGTAGTAGGAAACTTCATCATTAAACAGTTTGAGCCCCTTGAGGAATATGGTGCCTACATAGATGATGACGGCTGACAGTACAGCCACTGATGCTATCTTGATTTCTTTGCTGATTTTCATGTCTTTCCTTATATATATGTGTTATTATTTTCTTTAGAATGTCACGATGAATGCTTGTGGGAACTTATCCAAAATGCTTTGCCTAAGTATCTTTGCTTCATCAAGTGTGGATGCCTGCCCATAAGTATAGATGTATCTGCCATCCTTTTGACGTATGTCGCACTTCAATCCCTTGAGTTGGCGGTCATTGCTTTTGAGTTTGTTTGATCCAGCCAATACCTGAACACAATAGATGGTCTGTTTGGCTTCACCACTTGTTGCAGAAATAGCAGAAGGCTCTTCCGAAATGGATGTGGCAGATTCTGTAGCCGAGGCTATAACTGATGCTGACTGCGGTTTTTCCAGTTTGGAAACCTTTCCTGTCACTTGAGCCTTGTAACGGGCAATAGCATTGTAGATGCTTTTTGCCATGGTCTGACGGCCTGACGTGGTCATAAGGAATCGCTCTTCTTCTGGAGTGGAAATGTAGCCAACCTCAAGAAGCACGCTGGGCATATAGGTGAGGCGCAATACAGCCAGATTGGCTTGAAGCACTCCCATGTCGTTGCGCCCTGCCGTGTGAACCATCTCGTTCTGCACAATCTTGGCAAAATTGACGCTTTCCTTCATGTCGTGGTCTTGCATGAGTTCAAACATGATGTCACTCTCGGCAGAGGTATTGTAATTGTATTTCTTGGCTGCATCACCTTCGAGGGCAATGACTGAGTTCTCTCTCTTCTCCACAGCAAGATTGCTTGGAGCAGTTCGCAAACAGAGCGTGTAGGACTGTACGCCCGATACCTTACGAGCATTCTTGGGCAAAGCATTGGTGTGGATGCTCACAAAGAGGTCTGCTTTTGCATTGTTAGCTATCTCTGCTCTGCGCCCTAACTCCACAAACACATCGGTGCTTCGGGTATATACCAATTTCACATCAGGACAATTGGCCTTGAGCAGACGTCCCACTTCAAGGGTGATGCCAAGGTTTATATCCTTCTCACGATTGCTGGAAGAAGAACCTATAGCACCTGGGTCTCTGCCACCATGACCAGCATCAAGCACCACCACAAACTGACCACCATCTCCAGTGGCAAAAATAGGCAATGCACTCAACATGCTAAAAAATAGGAATGTGAATACTATATTAATTTTCATCTGATTGCTAATTTCGATACAAAGTTAGCAAAAAGATGTCATATATCCCTTCTATTTTATAGAAGAAAGCAGATTCTTAAGGACATTTACGATGATAACAACAAAAAATATGTGCGAGTGGGCATAGGAGAACCACTCGCACATGAAAATGTAAGAATTGCCTTTTGCCACCACAACTATTAAGTAGTTGTTGGCAACTTGATATGAAACATCAAAGTTTCAGGTTCATTTTTGCACCAGCCATCATCCAAACACCAGGTTGCTCCACATTAGCAAAATCAAAGTATTTATGGTTGGTGAGGTTGTTGGCTTGCACATAGAGGGTGTATTGAGGAACTTTCCACTGTATTTTGAGGTCAAGATTTCCAAAAGTGCCAAAGTGCTGATACTGTCCTGTCTGGGCATTATCAAATGCTCCCTCTCTATTCTTCAAAGTGAAATCCCATTGAGCGGAGAGATGGCTGAAGATGCGGTGAGAGAAGGATGCCACCATCTTGTGACGGAGAAAGGTCATGCGTGAGATATAGTTGGCTTCCGAGTCTGAGTGCACACGGTATTTGTAGTTGTAGCAATAGCCAAGGGTGAGTTGCTGAGGGATGGCATCCTTACCAAGAAGTTTTGCAAAGTCAAAACCCATCAGAGCCTCTGCACCCACATTGTCAATATCGCTATTGGAGGTCTCAGAAACCGACTTGCCGTTGTATCTGATCCAGTCAATCATATCTGTACCTTTACGGTAGTAGCCCTTCAATTGGAATCGGAAATATTTGCCTGCAAAACTGGTGCCAAGGTTCCAATCACTGCTTTTCTCTGGCTTGAGCTGAGCGTTTCCAAGAATGCCAGGACCATTATAGTAAAGGTCTGTATATGTAGGAGTTCGCATGCTTTGATTAAAGGAAGCGAAAAATCTCCAACTATCATTGGCACGCCATGAAACATCAACTCCAGGATAGAGATGCACACCACCTGAAATGGAGGTGTTGTGGTTGGCAAGCATACCGAGTGAGATGGTTAGTCGGTCAAGCAAGATGTCATGTTCGAGATAGAGCGACAGGTTGCTTCTACCATCCTTGTATTTATAATGCTCGTCATATCCAGGCACTTTGTACTTGTATTGTTCACTCTCTGCAATCTCTTTTCCTAGTCGGGTGGAAAGGATGTTTTCTCGACGGAACTCAATGCCCAAAGCACTCTTGCCAAGAGCCCATGTTGTATAGGCATTGGCGTTTGCTCCATACACATTGGTCTGATGAAAGTTCTGATAGGCTGCTGGATTGGTGCGTAGCCACACATAGTGGTCGAGCGAACGGTTCCAATACACCTGCACAGGAATGTGTACGCGACCTTTGTATTCTACTTTTGCAGCTAAGAGATAGCGTCGGTCTTGCTCGTACTGAGAATTGGATCCTGTGCCATAGAAAGTGTTAGCACCATAGTTCATGGTACTGAAACCTGCCTGGATATTGGCATCGAATAGTGCGCTGGTGTACTTGCCGTTCCAATAGGCATTGCCCTTGTTGAAGTCATCGTTGAATGTTCCACCATCACTACGAGTGTAACTTCCGGAGATGCGATTGTTGAAAGATGAAGATACAAGTGAAAGATGGGCATTAGTACCAAATGTTCCGTATGATCCTCCTTGAACATGTGCACCCAAGGTGTTTGTTTTGTCAGTGCGTGTAACAATATTGATGGCTCCTGCAAATGCTTGACTGCCATACACACGGCTGGCTCCACCTTCTATCACCTCAATACGCTCAATATCATCTACGCTTACAGGTAGATCTACTGTGAGGTGTCCAGTATGTGGGTTGGAAATGTTGATGCCGTTGAGCAAGACGGTGAGTTGGTCTTCAGTTCCTCCATTAACTCCTATATCTGTCTGAATACCAAAGCCTCCTCGCTGTCGAACATCAACGCCTGCTGCTAATTTGAGCAGGTCATTGACAGAGTTGGCACTTGAAGCCTCTATTTCTTGACGGTTGATCACTTGGACAAGGCGAGCAGCCTTGTCGGCTGGTAGGGGTGCACGAGTGGCGATAACCTCTGTCTCGTTAAGCATTTGCTCTAACATTGCACTCTTTTGTGCATACGATGTAGTGATGGCTGTCATACATATTGCCATCATGATTGTTTTTCTCATGTGATTGTCTTATTTAAAAGAATTTTCCTATTATTTTTATTTCTTTGCTTCTGCTGATACTTCCAGGATTAGTTCCAGGTTCTCCTTCTGGAACGTCCATATTCCACCGCTTATAGTAGTCTTTCCAAAATGACGTGACGTTACCGCTCTTGTCATGGAATGACATAGGCTCTTGGGGAAAGATTTCTTTCCCTTCAGAATCAAAGAATGAGTAGTGGACGAGTTCGCTACAGTAGATGGCTGAATCACTGGGTGAATACTGGAAATCGTAAGGTTTTCCAAGAAAAGATTTTGCTTTTTCTACTGATGCGGAAATGTTGGAAGTGTCTTTGAGCCTGCCTGCTAATACCATCGGATTACCAGATTCGGTGTGATCGCAATGCTCAAGAAACTGTTGAATAGGATTTAGCCAGACGCCATGTTGGGAGGAGGCTTCGAGTGCGTAGATGCCGTTGGGCTCTTTGCATACGATGGCTACATGAGATACTTGCTGAAGGTCGATTCCTTCAGTAACAGACACGATGGCTTGAGTAATACCATCTCGCATGGGACTTGCTACACAAAAGAGCAAATCTCCATTTTGAAGCGCGGTGATGTCTATGAGATCATCCGATGTTCCTGATAAAACATCTTCAGAACTGCAGACAGAACTGTTGGTTGCTGAATGCCTGTTCATCGCCATTTCGGCAGCAGAAGATTCAGGACATGCAACAGCCAAAGTGGCTACACTAAGCACGCCAATCTGAATCTCTTTCTTCATACTGAGAAAGATAGCATCATTGTGGCGTGTGAAGTGATGCCAAATGACAGCCTCACGCTTTTTGAATGTTTTTTTGTTCATTGAACTTTTAATGAATGATTATAAAAAAATTAATATAGACCAGCATGGCTGGTTTTATTGTTTATAGTCTTTTCAGGTTTCGTTCAGCATCCATTCTGAGGAATATGAAGAGTAGGAGAGTGAATCCCCAAAGGGATGATCCTCCGTAGGAGAAGAACGGCAGTGGAATACCTATCACAGGTGTGAGCCCCAATACCATTCCTACATTTATAAATAGATGGAAGAGGAATATGCTCAACACACAATAGCCATAGACTCGTCCCATCGTATCGGTTTGACGTTCAGCCACGACAATAAGTCTCCAGATGAAGAGCAAATAGACAATAAGCACTCCTGCTGCTCCTACAAATCCTTCTTCTTCTCCAACTGTACAGAAGATGAAGTCGGTATGTTGCTCGGGTACATATTTCAATTTGGTCTGCGTACCATTGAGAAAGCCTTTTCCCAAAAGTCCACCAGAACCTATTGCAATCTTGGCCTGATTGACATTGTATCCTGCTCCCCTTGGATCATCTTTCATACCTAACAGCACCTCAATACGGATTCGCTGGTGATTAGCCATGTGATCGAAAATGTTGCTGGAGAGGTAATATAATGCCACAGATGTGATGCCAAAAGCAGCAATTAAGATATAACGCATGAGGCGTGTATGGATGGCCAAAGCCACAATGTAACCTATCATCAAAACACATAGGCCAAGCATGACATAACACACATCAAAGGGAATAACAAAAATGGAGAAAAGCATGGCAAGAAGGGTTGCGCCAAAGCAGATGTAAGACATGAGTTTGACTGCAAAAGGCTTGCGACAATATACAGCCACCATGCCTATTGTGAAGATCATGGCCAAAAGAAGTACAGAGAACTCTCCTATAGAAACTGGCATGTTGGTAATGAACTCATCACTGTATTTCATGCCGACCACAAAATAGACCACGTAGGCAAAGCCTGTGAAGAGCAGAGAGCCTGTCATCCCCTCACGATATAGCATCAAGAAGAATGCTAAATAGACAAGGGCTGACCCTGTCTCTTTTTGCCCAATAATCAGCAACATAGGGAAGACTATCAGAACAATCGCTTTGCCAATATCCTTAGGTTTCTTAATATTGAAGCCATATTTGTCCATCAGCTTGCTCAATGCTAAAGCCACTGCAAACTTGGCAAATTCGGCTGGCTGAATCTTGACAGGACCAATAGGAAGCCACGATCGAGAGCCTTTGGTGTCTGGTGCAATGACTATAGTGACAAGCAACAAGAGCATTAGCCCTCCATAGATGACAAAAGCTGCAGTGTCGTAGAACCGCTTCTCGATGAGCAACAACACAGCAGCCAGCACCAATGAAGTACCAGCCCATACAATCTGTTTGCCAGAGTTTGTTTCCCAGGAAAAGAGGTCTGTGTTGTTGAAATCATAGCAAGCTCCGCATACACTGAACCATCCCCACACGATTAGTATCACGTAGAGCAGAATGGTCACCCAGTCAATGCTGAGAAAGAAACCTTTGCTATTGTTCTCTTGTCCAATCATTATTGTAATTTATTGCCTTTCTGAATTTATATGAATGAATACTTTCACGTCTCTTTTTATTGTATATAGTATACGACTTCCTTCATGCGCCATGTATAATCTCTTCTAAATCTTCTATTGAATGTTTCCGCTCTCATTATAGAAGTCTTTACCTCTCTCTTGTACCATAGTTTATATGGCGGCTCTGGAAGGTTGCTGCTTTAGCCTCGCTTATAGGGGAGAGTTCGCCATTGATGTATTGTTCCATCATCAGTGCACCGATAGGCACACCAAAGTGAGCACCAAATCCACCGTTCTCTACATACACGGCGATAGCTATCTTTGGGTTGTCCTTTGGAGCAAATCCCATGAAGGCAGAGTGGTCATGACCACGATTCTGGGCCGTACCAGTCTTTCCACAAACTTCATACATAGGGGTGTTAGCACCTCTGCATGTACCTCCAAGCACGGCTTTACGCATGCCTTCTACTACAGCATCATAGTATTTCTTTTCCACCTTAGTGTGATGTTTTACCAAAAGACTATCTGCCAAATGCCCGCCTTCCACATGTTTGACCACATGAGGAGTGATGTAGTAGCCTCTGTTGGCTATTGTTGCACCAAGGTTGGCTATCTGAAGAGGAGTGAGTGTCACCTCTCCTTGGCCTATGGAAATGGAAATAACGCTCAATCCAGACCATCTACCTAATCGTCGGTCATAATATTCAGCATTAGGTATCATACCACGTGCCTCACCAGGAAGGTCTATTCCCAGTTTATAACCAAAACCCATAGATACCATATAATCTTTCCAAGTCGTCATGGCATCTTGAATGGTTTTGTATTTATTGCGATTGCTAAGCATTTGAAAAAGTCCCCAACAGAAATAACTATTACATGAAGTGGCAATAGCAGGTATGAGAGGCAGTGGTGATCCATGGGCATGACAACCCACTTTCATGCCAGCAAAACGAAATCCATGACTACAAGAATAGGCAGTAGAAGTAGTAATGATGCCTTCCTGCAGAAAGGTTAGACCTTGTGAAATCTTAAAGGTTGATCCTGGAGGATAAGTACCCGAGATAGCACGATTCAGCATAGGTTTCATTGGATCACGCTGCATCTCCATCATCTGTGCTCCACGCTGTTTCCCCTCCATTCGATGAGGATCATAACTTGGGGCACTGACCATGCAAAGTATCTCACCAGTAGAAGGTTCTATAGCCACAATACTTCCCATTTTCCCCTCCATAAGTCGTTCGCCAAGAGCTTGTAGCTTTGTGTCTATAGAAAGTGTGAGATTCTTTCCTGGCACAGGCTTGCGGTCAAAAGCACCATTGCGATAATTCCCTTGAATACGTCCACGTGCATCACGCAAGAGTACTTCCACACCCTTGACGCCTCGAAGTTCTTGCTCGTAACTACGTTCTACACCTTGTTTGCCAATGAAATCTCCTGGAGAATAATATTCATCTTTTTCCACATCGGCAGGTGATACCTCTGCTACATCACCTAAGATGTGAGCACCATGGTCTGTGGCATAACGACGTATGGTGCGTTCACGAATATAGAATCCATGAAACCGGAAGAGTTTTTCCTGAAAAACACCATACTCCTCTGCACAGATCTGTGGAAGGAAAAGTTGCTGTGTGTAAGTAGAATAGCCCGGGTTTTTCTTTCGGTCCTTAATAAGTTCCATTCTTTCGTCAAACTGTGCCTTCGTGATGCCGATTGTGTTGCAGAAATCAAGTGTATCAAGATGATTGATTTCTCGCATAATAACCATAATGTCGTATGCTGGTTGGTTATAGACAAGAAGTTCTCCATTGCGGTCATAAATCACACCACGGGCCGGGAATATGATATTGTTGAAGAAAGCATTGTCGTTAGCACGACTCTTATATTCTTCACTTGTCAATTGAAGAAAAGCCAACCGAGCAATGTAGCATAGCACTATAGTCAATGCTATGCCTGCTAAAACAAACTTACGATATTCGTACACATGGCTTTTCATTGTTTGCGAAGATCAATCAATAATGGCTATTTTTTCTTTTGGAGCGAACAAGCAACTCTATAAATATAATAATAATAGTAGTCAGGACTGTACTTCCTGCTATGGAGATGAGTGTTAATTGCCAGTCGGACAATGTGAATGCATCAAGCATGTAGAAAGCCCCATGTAAAACCAGCATAAGGATTAATACAAACAGTATGTATCTCCAAAAGCCCATCGTGGTGATAGACGGAACAAAATCTTCGGCAGAATCTCGTGGAGACATCATCTTGAGAATGACTGGCTGAATCATGCCCACAAGCGTGAGAGAAGCAGCAGCCATTCCTGCTGTATTGGTGAAGATGTCAAAGAGAAGTCCCATGATGAATCCCCAGATCAAGATGGCAGATCTTGACGTGCCACGGTGCACACACACAAGCATGTAACCAATCACTAAAGGAGTGATATAGTCAAGCAAGTGTATTTGATTGAATACCAACACTTGAAAGAGCAATAAGACGAAGAGTCTCAAAAGACGCATTAGAAATGTTGAATTCATCTGACTGTATCTTTTGTTTCTGTATTCTGACCAGTGGAAGACTGAGTAGGATTTGCTACCGAGTGTTGCCTTTCAAGCATTTCCTTAATCCTTTCCAATTCTATTCTCTCTTTTTCTGCCTGCTGTTCAGCCTGAATCTTCTTTTGTTCTTCAACAGCCTCCCTGTCTTTACTTCTGTAGAGGTTATTTTTCTTTGCTGGGTCTTCAGCCATTTGTTCCAGGGAACGACGTTCAGATGTCATATAGTTTGTGATAACCGAAACATCACGCAGAGTAGGGAAGTTTGCGAATAGTTTTACTCTTAACATATATGACATTCCATCTGTTGAATCACCAATACGCTGAACTACACCGATTGGCAATCCTGCAGGGAAAATGTCGGAGTAACCATTGGTTTCAACAATTTCACCTTTCTTCACTGAAGCATGTCGAGGAATACTTGTCACATAAGCAATATCTGCATAACCACGTTGCCAAATCAATGAACCAAAATACTCGGAGTTGCGGAGACGGCAACTGATCTTACTGTTCATGTTGAGCAATGGCATGACAATGCTATAGTGACGGCTTGTCATATAGACTATGCCTACCACACCCCTGGAACAAATCACGCCCATCTCGGGACGAATTCCGTCAGCCTCACCTTTATTGATAGTGATGAAGTTGTTGGACTTGTGCAAGGTCATATTGACCACCTGTGCTGATACCACATCGTACTTCAATGGCAAGGCAGGCATGCGTTTGATGCTGTCCCTCTCATATTCATCAATCTTTTGTGTCATTTCATAGATTTGTTCACGCAACTCTTGATTGACAGCTTCTAACTCATGATTTTTCTCTTGAAGATGCAGATATGACGTAATGCCACTAATGACGTTGTAGGTGGATCCTACCACGCCATTAGCTGTTGTGAAATAAACACTTCTTTGATATCCATTGTAACTAAAGAGGAAAAACAAACTGATTCCCTCAAGCAACAGAAATACAAACCAGTGTTTGTTATGTATTATTAAATCAATCAGTGCACGCATTGTGCATTTATCTCATCAAGAACTGGTAGTTATTAACATTTTTCAGTGCAATGCCTGTACCCTTGGCTACAGAGTGCAATGGATCCTCATCCACATGGAATGGAATCTGAATCTTGTCTGTCATACGTCTGTCAAGACCACGGAGAAGGGCACCACCACCTGTCAGCCAGATACCGTTCTTCACAATATCAGCATAGAGCTCTGGTGGAGTGTGCTCCAATGCCTGAAGTACAGCCGTCTCAATCTTCGCAATCGTTTTGTCGATGCAGTGTGCGATCTCTTGGTAACAAACGGCAATCTCGAGTGGGAGAGCTGTGATACGGTTAGGACCATGAACAATGAAATCCTCTGGAGCTTCATCTCCAAGATCGGTAAGAGCAGAACCCACATTAATCTTAATGCGTTCAGCCATACGCTCAGACACTTTGACATTATGCTGACGAGCCATGTAGTCCTGAATGTCGGCAGTAAGTTCATCACCAGCCACACGGATAGAGTTGTTGCTCACAATGCCACCCAAAGAAATCACTGCGATTTCGGTTGAGCCACCACCTATATCAACAATCATCTGACCCTCTGCTGCCTCAACATCGATACCGCAACCAATCGCTGCTGCCATAGGTTCAAAGATGAGATACACATCGCGTCCGCCTGAATGCTCAGCACTGTCACGCACCGCACGAAGTTCTACTTCAGTAGAGCCTGAAGGCACACCGATCACCATGCGGAGAGAAGGAGTGAAGAGGTGATGACCAGTCTTCACCATACGGATGAGACCACGCATCATCTGTTCGCAAGCATAAAAGTCCGCTATCACACCGTCGTGCAATGGACGGCAAGTGCGGATTCCCTCATGCTCCTTGCCATACATCATCTTGGCCTTCTGACCAACAGCAATCATCTTGTTGGTTTTCTTGTCAAGTGCAACGACTGATGGCTCATCTACCACCACCTTGCCATTATAAGTGATAATGGTGTTGGCAGTGCCAAGATCCATTGCAATATCTTGTGTCAAAGAGAAAAATCCCATGTTTTATTTACTATATTTATTCAATTCTTACTTGTTGTATTCTTTTTCACCCTGTTCACATCAAGGTGTGTTTCTCCATGAATCACTCTTTATTTTGTGAAATATTCATGAATGGCTGTGTCATAATGGCTGGAAGTGGCGAATGCACGTTCTGCAAACTGCTTACGCTGAGCCTTGGTTGTTTCAGCACCCTGCGCCTTCACAATATCAAGCAATGGTTTGTATTCAGCCTTGCTTGGCACAATCACAACATCATTGAAATTCTTTGCAGCCGCACGGATCAACGAAATACCGCCAATGTCAATCTTTTCAATAATAGTAGGCTCGTTATTTGTGTTTCTCACAGTCTCCTCAAAAGGATAAAGATCAACAATGACGAGGTCTATCTCTGGAATTTCATATTGCTTCATTTCCTGCTGATCGCTTTCCAATTCGCGACGACCGAGGATGCCACCGAACACCTTTGGATGAAGTGTCTTAACACGACCGCCAAGGATGGATGGATATGTAGTCAGATTTTCTACTTTCTCACATGGATAACCCTGACTCTCGATGAAAGACTGTGTGCCACCTGTTGAAAGGAATTTCACGCCATTCTTGTTCAACTCTGCAAGCAACTCATCAAGTCCATCCTTGTGGAACACAGAAACGAGTGCTGTCTTGATTTTTTTTACGTCAGCCATTTTGTCCTAAAAATTTGTCTATTGGTGATAATTATTGATGTCGTAAACTGCACATGCACGTGCGATTGTAAATATTAGCTTTTATAATATGCAAAGTTAGGCATTTATTCCGAGACTATGGGAATGTTTTGACTTTTTTTCTTTCTTTACATGTTTTTTTCTTGTAGGAAACAAAACTTTGTACTAATTTTGAACCACGAACAACAAAACAAACATCATATGCGACAGTTGATATTCTTATTGCTGCTCATGTCAGCCACATCGTTAAGAGCCCAATTCCACTTTGATTTTTCACCTCGCAGAACTCAAGAGGAACAAAGAAGAGAGACGTTTACTCCACCTCAATTCAAGGGTGGTGAATCTGGCATTATTTCTTATATTAAAAAGAAATTTGAGCAACCTGAAGAACGTGAAGAGCGAGACGGCAGGATTATTGTGGCTGTCCTTGTTGATGCCAAAGGAAAGGTGGAACAGGCACAAATAGTGCGTTCCGTCTCTCCCACACTGGACCAAGAGGCACTTCGGGTGTGCAAACGCATGAAATTCAAACCCGCCAAGCAGGGGAATAAAAAGGTGAAAGGTAGAATAGACATTACTTTCCCAATAAGAAGGGGACGATTGTCATTCAACAATCTGCCGACCATTGATGTGTAGGAGATTCTTCTTGAACATGGAATCATAAGGCTTTTTCATCCTGATTCTCCATTTCAATCATACTTCTTCCCTTCTATTTTTCGCCAAAATGATGGGCGATTCAAAGGGTATTTTCCTACAGTGCAAGAGGGACAAAACGATTCTGGCACGTTTTGTCTCTGAACGACTCTTGCAGGAATGTGAATGGTGTCATCCTTATATCTAAGAATCTACATATCTTCTTCAAGAACAACGATTTATGGAAACCACAGAGTGCCATGCTTATGAGGTCAGAAACGCACGCATGGTTCATGGGTCATCGCACCATTGTTCATGGGCACTTGAAGCATTGTTCGTTTGCCATCGCACCATTGTTCTTTGCCCATCGCATCATTGTTCGTTGGAGCATGAAGAACGCTTCGAGCATACGAGATGAAAAATGGCAGGGAAATCCTGCCATTTTATCTTCACACACGCCTGCTTTTATTTACCCTCCTAATAATCGGGGTAGGGTGTGGTAAATCCGTCTAACTCACGTTGATTTTTGGTTCATCCCCGAATTGCGTTGGTTTTGTCATGCAATCCGAGCAGTAGTAGATTGAAGTATT
>JAAYDO010000048.1 GCA_012729225.1 Bacteroidales bacterium
ATCTCGCTGAAATTTTGTATCTTTGCAATCTATTCATGCAACTATATTTAATGAAAGAACAAATAGACTCAATCAAACAAACAAAAGATAAGATGACTTTAATTGAAGGTATTATTGCGCGCGCTAAAGCTAATAAGCAACGCATTGTGCTCCCAGAGTCTCTGGAAGAGCGCACTTTGACAGCCGCCGACAAGAGTATTGCTGACGACATCGCTGATATTATCCTCATTGGCAACAAGGAGGAGATTTATGCTCAGGCTGATAAGCTGGGGCTTAAGAACATTGGGAAGGCGACGATTATTGACCCAGCCCTTTCGGACAAGACAGAGGAGTATGCTCAGTTGCTTTATGAACTGAGAAAGAAGAAGGGCATGACCATTGAGGAGGCGCGCAGGTTGGTGTTGAATCCTCTCTACTTTGGATGTCTGATCATCAAGAGTGGGGATGCTGATGGACAGATTAGTGGTGCGCTCTCTACCACAAGTGACACGCTTCGCCCCGCACTCCAGATCATCAAGTGTGCTCCAGGCATCACTTGTGTGAGCGGTGCTATGTTGCTGATCACTCCAGCCACTCAGTATGGCGAGGAAGGCGTGCTCGTGATAGGTGATGTGGCTGTGACTCCAGTGCCTGATGCTGCCCAGTTGGCTCAGATAGCAGTGTGCACAGCCCAGACAGCCAGAAGCCTGGCTGCTTTTGATGACCCACGAGTGGCGATGCTTTCCTTCTCCACCAAGGGTAGCGCAAAGCATGAGGTGGTAGATAAGGTGGTTGAGGCTACTCGCCTGGCTCAGGAGATGGAGCCTGGACTCAAGATTGATGGCGAACTTCAGGCAGATACAGCGCTCGTTCCTTCTGTGGGAAAGAAAAAGGCTCCTGGCAGTGAGATTGCCGGTAAGGCTAATGTGCTTGTAGTTCCTTGTCTTGAAGTGGGCAACATCAGCTACAAGCTGGTGGAGCGTTTGGGTGGTGCTGACGCTATAGGTCCTATCCTTCAGGGCATAGCTCGTCCTGTGAACGACCTTTCAAGAGGATGTTCTGTGGACGACATCTACAAGATGGTGGCTATCACTTCTTGTCAGGCACAGGATGCTAAATAATGATTAGGGAAGGATTTTTAGGGTAATAGGAAAGAACATGAAAAAGATTCTTGTGTTGAACTGTGGCAGCAGTTCTATCAAATATGCGCTCTACAACATGGATGATAAGAGCGTGATAACAAGTGGTGGTATAGAGAAAATCAGTACTCCTGATTCTTTCATCACAGTGAAGTTGAATGGCGAGAAGCATGAGATGAAGAGGTTTGTCGCAGAGCATACCGCAGGTGTGCAGTATATTTTCGAGATACTCACTCGAGGTGAATATGCTGTGCTTGAGAGCCTTGAAGAACTGAGTGCTGTGGGGCACAGAATGGTGCATGGCGGGGAGAAGTTCAACAAGTCTGTGCTCCTCACACCAGAGGTGATGGAGGCTTTTACTGCCTGCAACGACTTGGCTCCTCTCCACAATCCTGCCAACATCAAGGGGGTGAATGCAGTGAAGGCTCTCTTGCCAAACATCCCACAGGTGGGTGTTTTTGACACTGCTTTCCATCAGACCATGCCAGACTATGCCTACATGTATGCGCTCCCGTATGAACTATATAAGCAGTATGGTGTGCGTCGCTATGGATTTCACGGCATGAGCCACAGATATGTGAGCCAGCGTGTGTGTGAGTTTCTTGGTGTGAAGCCTGAGGGCAAGAAGATCATCACTTGCCACATCGGCAATGGTGCTTCTATTGCAGCGGTGAAGGATGGCAAGTGTGTGGACACCTCTATGGGTCTCACTCCACTTGAGGGTCTTATCATGGGAACTCGTTCAGGTGACATTGATGCAGGTGCTGTGACTTTCATCATGGACAAGAAAGGTCTTGACACAAAGGGTATCAGCAATTTGCTCAACAAGGAATCAGGTCTACAGGGCGTGAGCGAGGGTGCTTCCGACTTCCGAGACATTTTGGCTCGCATAGCAGCAGGTGATGACAAGGCTCGTCTCGCTAAGGACATGTATTGCTACCGCATCAGGAAGTATATTGGTGAGTATGCGGCGGCTATGGGTGGTGTGGACATTATTCTCTTCACAGGTGGCGCAGGCGAGAATCAGTATGAGGTGCGTGAAGGTGCTACCAAGGGACTGGAGTTTATGGGCGTGAAACTTGATGAAGCCAAGAACAAGGCATGTCGAGCAAAGGAGGCCATCCTCTCTACCGATGACTCTAAGGTCACTGTTTGCTGCATCCCAACTGATGAAGAGCTGTTGATTGCTTTGGATACACTTGAACTCACAAAGTGAGAATCCAGTATCTTCAAAGCAAGTGAAAAGTGAAGAATTCTTTTCTTCCTGATCATGCATACTCTCACTTTTAGTTTTTAGATTTTAGTTTTTAACTTATATAATGAGCGAAGAATACAACGACAACGACGAACTCATGAACGAGGGAATGGAAGAAGAGGAACAGACTTCCTCTTCTTCCAAATCTGGTTTGCCTCCTAAGAGCGACTATGATCCTTCTGCCATGAAAGACAGTATAACCCACCACCTGAGTGGCATGTATCAGAACTGGTTTCTGGATTATGCCTCTTATGTCATCCTGGAACGTGCCGTTCCGCACATCATGGATGGCTTGAAGCCTGTGCAGCGACGCATTCTCCACTCCATGAAGAGAATGGATGACGGACGCTACAACAAGGTGGCTAATATTGTGGGTCATACCATGCAGTTCCACCCTCATGGAGATGCCTCTATCAAGGATGCGCTGGTGCAGATGGGACAGAAGAACCTGCTCATCGACTGTCAGGGTAACTGGGGCAATATCCTCACGGGAGACGACTCTGCTGCTGCCCGTTACATTGAGGCGAGACTCTCCAAGTTTGCTCTCGATGTGTTGTTTAATCCTAAGACCACCGAATGGAAGATGTCATACGATGGTCGCAACAAGGAACCAATCTCCTTGCCTGTCAAGTTCCCGCTCCTCCTCGCTCAGGGAGTGGAAGGTATTGCGGTTGGTTTGAACTCTAAGATACTTCCTCACAACTTCAATGAACTCTGTGATGCGGCGGTTCATTACTTGCACAACAAGCCGTTTCAGGTCTATCCAGACTTCCAGACGGGTGGTTACATTGATGTGTCGAAATACAATGATGGTCAGCGTGGCGGCTCGGTGAGAGTGCGTGCTAAAATAGAGAAACGTGATAGCAAGACACTTGCCATCACGGAGATTCCCTATGGCAAGACCACAGGATCTCCTTCCAAACCAAGCCAGTTCATAGATTCTATTCTCAAGGCAATAGAGAAGGGCAAGATCAAGGCTCGTAAGGTGGAAGACATGACTGCGGCTGGTGTGGAAATCTTAGTTCATCTGATGCCAGGCACATCAAGCGACAAGACGATAGATGCGCTTTATGCTTTCACGGACTGTGAAATCAGCATCTCGCCAAACTGCTGTGTGATTGATGAACGCATGCCGAAGTTCCTCACGGTGAGTGATGTGCTGAAGAAGAGTGTGGACTATACCAAGTACCTCATCCGTAGAGAATTGGAAATTCGCCGAGACGAGCTTCTCGAACAGTTGCACTTTGCGTCGCTCGAAAAAATCTTCATTGAAGAACGCATCTATAAGGCAAAGGAATTTGAGAACGCTAAGACAATGGATGCTGCCTGTGCCTATGTGGATGAACGCTTGAAACCGTTCTATCCTCAGTTTGTGCGTGAGGTGACAAAGGATGATATTCTGCGCCTGATGGAGATCAGAATGGCTCGCATCTTGAGATTCAACAAGGAGAAGGCTGATGAACTTATGGCAAAGTTGAAGGCTGAACTCGAGCAGATAGAGCGTGACCTCAATAATCTCGTGGAGGTGACTGCAGAGTGGTTCCGCTTCTTAAAAAAGAAATATGGGGCAGAGCATCCGCGTCTCACCGAGATACGAAACTTTGACACGATTCAGGCCGCTACGGTGGCAGAGGCAAATCAGAAACTCTACATCAATAGGGCAGAAGGCTTCATCGGCACAAGTTTGAAGAAGGATGAATTTGTGTGCAATTGCTCCGACATTGACGACATCATCATCTTCTATAAAGATGGAACGTACAAGGTCATCAAGGTGGCTGACAAGGTGTTTGTGGGAGAGACTGAACGCAGCAAGGTCGAGAAGCGTAAGGTGGAAATCATGCATGTGGCGGTGTTCAAGAAGAACGACACGCGCACCATCTATAATGCTACCTACAAGGATGGCAAGTCGGGTGTGACCTACATCAAGCGATTCAATGTGCCCAGTGTGACACGTGATCGTGAGTACGACTTGACCATGGGCACACCAAAGTCTAAGGTCACTTGGTTCTCTGCCAACAGCAATGGTGAGGCTGAAATCATCAAGGTGACCTTGAAGCCTCAAGAGAAACTTAAGAAACTGGTATTTGAGAAAGACTTCAGTGATATTGACATCAAGGGGCGTACGGCTCGTGGCAATCAGCTGACAAAGCAAGAGATCTTCCGCATTCAACTTAAAGCACATGGCGGTAGCACACTGGGTGGACGCAAGGTTTGGTGGGATGCAGATGTGCAGCGAATCAATTATGATGAGCATGGGTTGTTCTTGGGCGAATTCCAGAATAACGACCAGATTCTCGTCATACTCAAGTCTGGCGAGTATTATCTGACAAACTTCGACTGCAACAACCACTTTGAGGAAAACATCCTCAAGATAGAGAAGTTCAGGGCAAAGAAAGTATGGACAGCAGTTCTTTGGGATGCTGACAACCAGAACCAGCCTTACATCAAGCGCTTTATGTTTGAGGACTCAAAGAAGAAGCAAAGTTTCCTCGGAGAGAATGCCGACAGCACGCTGATTCTTTTGGTTGATACACCTTTCCCAAGGCTGGAATTGACCTTCAACGAACCAGACACCTTCCGAGGTCCACAAGAATTGGATGCAGAGGAATATATCTCCGTGAAGGGAATCAAGGCAAAAGGAAAGCGACTCACAACCTATGCGCTTGATCAGGTGAAGGAACTGCAACCCACGCGATTCCCTGACCCAGAAGAAGAGAATGAAGAGGATTCTTTCGACGAAGGGGAACAGGAGGAAATTGTTGATCCTGATGAGGGAAAGAGCGATGAAGATATTCGTGATGAAATCAACGGACAACTCAAACTCTTCTAATTCTCGCTAAACACTAACCCAAATCCCGCATGAGAAGAAATCTCTCATATATATATAAAGGTTTGGCAATAGCAGGCATGCTGTTGCCGAACCTTTGTGTTTATGGTCAGGAGAACAGTGAAGCGAAGGCATTGCCAATGGATACATTGAACTGCTTTTGTGTAGAGCCCAATAAAGAAGTGCTACATTCCTCAATGGTAGGTGCAGGCTCTTCTACTGTGCTGGACACATATCTTTCTCCTTATGATTATATAGGCACAGAAATCAGACTGCAACGCGAAACGATGCGCATGACGAAGTTGTGGCAGGGTAGGGTGTCTAACCAGTCATTCATAGACTTCAATGTTGCCATCAACGAGAATCGTACAGGCAATCATACGGAATATGCGGGTGGCATTCGTTATTCGCAAGGATGGTTCTACAATTTTGCTGAGGGAAATGTGGTCAATCCTCTGGAAAGGTCTGCTTCCAGCCTCAATGTGGCTGCAGGTGTGGCTGCTTCGGGCTATCTGGGCGCTGTCTGTATAGATCGCAGTGGTAACAACCCTGCTCAGGCAAAGATGGAGATGATGCTGGATGCGAGTGGAATGGTTACTTATGAAATGCCTATCGCACGCCACCGCTTCCTGTGGCGCTATCAGGTGAGTGTTCCTCTCGTGGGTGTGGCATTCTCGCCCAACTATGGACAGAGCTACTACGAGGCTTTCTACTTGGGTGACTATGACCGCAATGTCGTGTTTGCCCATCCTGGCAACATGCCTTCCATGCGTCATAGACTCACTCTTGATGTTCCCATCAAGCGTTACACGATTCGTGTGGGCTGTGTGGCTCAGTTTAATCAGTCGATGTTCAATCACCTGAAGTACCATAGTTATTCATACGACTTCATGATTGGCTTCAACAAATACTTCTATCGCCGATGAAACTTTTCTCTATATCGAAAAACCGGATGCTGATAAACCTGCTGATGGTGGCCCTCTCCCTGTTGTCTTTCTCTTCCTGCGTGAAGGAAGACTACTACGACAACTCAAAGCTGGGCAACTATGAGGCATTGTGGCGCATCATGAATGAGCACTATTGCTTCTTCGACTACAAGAAGGATGTGCTGGGGGTGGATTGGGATGAGATACATGCTCGTTATGCTTATAAGATTCATGAGAGGATGACGGACGACCAGCTCTTTGAGGTGCTCTGCGAGATGTTGGCCGAACTGCAAGACGGACATGTAAACCTCAGTGCAGCCTTCGACTTCGGTCGCAACTGGAGTTTCTATGAGGATTATCCCGAAAACTATAATGACAGCATCGCTAAGCTTTATCTGGGACATGGCTATCGGATAGCCTCCGGACTGAAGTATGTGGTGTTGCCTGATAATATTGGTTATGTGAGATGTGAGAGTTTTGAGGATGGCATAGGCGATGGCAACGTGAGTGCCATGTTGCACTCCCTTGCCACTTGCAATGGTCTCATCATTGATGTGCGGGGAAATGGAGGAGGTGCTCTCACCAAAGCAAAGACCTTGGCTTCGCATTTCACCAATGAAAAGTTGCTGGTGGGCTATGTCTCGCACAAGACAGGAAAAGGACGCTCTGATTTCTCTTCTCCCAAACCTGAATACTTAGAGCCTGCCTCAGATGGCATTCGCTGGCAAAAACCCGTGGTCGTGCTGACCAACAGGGCTGTGTACTCCTCTGCCAATGACTTTGTGAAGTGTATGAAGCTGTGTCCTAAGGTCACAGTGATGGGCGACAGAACGGGTGGAGGTTCGGGCATGCCCTTCAATAGCGAACTGCCCAATGGATGGTCTGTTAGATACAGTGCTGTGGTCTATTATGACCAGGAAATGAACCATACGGAGTTTGGCATTGATCCAGACATAGTTGTCGAAATGTCGGGCACTGACCTTGTGCAAAAGAAAGATACTTATATAGAGAGGGCACGAGAATATCTGAAAAACAACCGATAACGCAGGATGGAAAAAAGGATTCCCTCTTCGCTTTATACATAGGAAGATCTCACTTTTTCTATGGAGATTTCTGTCTGCGACACAGAAAAAGATGCTTCTTAGAGAGAAAAACTGCTCTATGGTCTCAATGTTCAATTATTTTTCGTACCTTTGCAAATGAAAATGCGCCTGTGGCGGAATTGGTAGACGCGCTAGACTTAGGATCTAGTATCTTCCGATGTGCAGGTTCGAGTCCTGTTAGGCGCACAAAAGAAAACATCAACTCTGTGAAAGTCTGGAGTTGATGTTTTTTTGTGACCAATACAATACACCCAAGATTACACACGACTGCTTCGTTTGATGAGAAACAAACATGTATCTTTGCAGAATCAAACTCTCAAGAAAATAGAGATGTACCAATAGATATTGTGGAGAAGACACCTCCCAACAATATGAGGTTCATCCCCGAATTGCGTTGGTTTTGTAGTTTCCTATCATATGAAAAGCTGACAAATCATTATCTTTGTGGTTCCCCAACCATATCAGATATGAATGCCAGCTTATTATATCAGGCCTACGGAG
>JAAYDO010000136.1 GCA_012729225.1 Bacteroidales bacterium
CCCTTTGCGGAGAACGTAGAGAACCAAATCAGCGTGTATTTGAAGGACTGACTGGTTCGTCTTGGATTTCTCGTCCATTGAAGAAATGGATTGAAGCATCGGGCATCAAGAAGCATATCACATTCCACTGCAGCCGTCATACCTTCGCAACTCTGCAACTCGAACGTGATACCGACATCTATACCATTAAAGGAATGCTTGGACATACGAATGTAAAGACCACTCAGATTTATGCACACATTGTTGATAAAAGTAAACGTAATGCTGCCGATGTCATCCATATTGAGAATCTTACTCCCACCAATGATGACATAGAAAGCGTTCCTGCTATCTGATTTCTACCTGTCATACCAGGTCGAGCCTCCGAGTTTTCGGGGGCTTTTTTATGTCATTACCATTCCTTATTTGCATGTTTCCATCACCTTTTGTTTTGTTGTTATAAAGCGCTAGCTATGAGGTTTATAGTATGATTTTTGCTGCAAAATCATACTCAAATCTTAAGCAATTATAATATCGGTCTGTTGAAGCTCAAATTTTATGGCAGTTCGTAATTTAGTGAGTTACTTTGCATCGCCATTCAACGAAAAAAGGCACAAAATTCAATTCAAAAAAAATATAAGTATATGACCGAAACATTTCAAGTAAAATCGTTGGAGGAGATGCCAAGAGCATTGACCTACCTCATTGAAAAAGTTGACAGTCTTCAGGAGACAGTCAACACACTGCGACACAAACAGCAGGCCAGTGAATCACCTCGATGGATGAACATTGATGAGCTTTGTGCTTATCACCCCAGTCATCCCAAGAAGCAGACCGTCTATGAATGGGTGTCCAAGAAGACTATCCCCTATCATAAGATGACCAAGGGACTCATGTTCCTTCAGTCTGAGATTGATGAGTGGTTGAAGCGTGGTGCCCAGAAGTCCGAGGAAGACCTTATGCGTGAGGCGCGTGAATTTGTTCTTTCAAAGAAAGGGAAAGAAGTATGACGCAAGACTACGCAACCAATTTCTGGTGCGGTATGGACGACCTGCATGGTTTCTCCTTTTACCGAAAACCCATTCAGAACATCGAGCCATGCCGTGCCATCACGGTAGTTGATGTCTATCGCTACCTTGTCGGTCACTACGCCAAGCCGCAGACCGACATACTCCGCTCACTGACATCACCTTCGGAAGCCAAGAAGTATAAGGCAACTCACTTTGACTACTGTACATTCTCGGGATTGTTTCGCAAGCGAAATGAGAAAGAGCTGATTCAGCACTCAGGTTTGTTGTGCCTCGATTTTGATCATGTCGGAAATCCCGACAGGTTCAAAGAGCGACTTCTGAAGCATGACTACTTCGATACGGAACTGATGTTCACAAGTCCATCAGGCGATGGCGTGAAGTGGATTATCTCCATCGACTTGAAAGGCTGGGAGCATTCCCGCTATTTCAGGGCTGTAGCCAACTGTATTAAGTCAACTGGATTGCCTCCTGTGGATAAGTCAGGAAGCGACGTGGCACGTTCCTGCTTTCTGCCTTACGACCCACAGGCATACATTAACCCTAAATACTCGGAATATGTCAAAGAAAATCTTTTCCGCCCCATATTGGGAGAATGCCCCTTCTAAACAAGAGGTTTCGCTACCTGCCTTGCAGACACATGACACTCCTGAGACTACAACAGACCTCGCTACTGATATAGACAGAGTTGTTCAGGAGATTGAGGCCAATGGCGTTGACATTGCCCCCGATTATGGAATGTGGGTGAATATTGGTTTCGCTTTGGCCGATGGATTGGGAGAACGTGGACGAGACTTCTTTCACAGAGTCAGCCGACTCCATCCTGATTATGAGCCAGCGAACACAGACAAGCAGTTTACTCATTGTCTGAATGGCAGAGGCTCGGGTGTGACCATCGCCTCCTTCTTCCATTATGCAACCCAGGCTGGCATCGAACTCCATCACTCTTTTAATACCATTTTACCAAATTACCAAAATGGTAAAACGGCAAAATGGGTAAAATCAGAAAGCGAATTGCCTCACTTCCCCGAGGAGATTTTCGGAACTTTGCCGCCCTTCTTGCAGAAAGTAGTCGGCAATGCCATCTCCATTGAAGACCGCGATGTGATACTGCTTGGAGCTATTGGCTGCCTATCTGTCTGCTTCTGCAATGTGTGTGGTGTCTATGATGAACGTGTGGTTTACTCCAACCTTTATCTGTTTGTTGTAGCCGAAGCCGGTATGGGCAAAGGAGCTTTGACGCTCTGCCGTGAACTTGTGGCACCAATCAATCAACGTCTACACGAACAGACTGCCCAGAGGATGATTGAATATAAGCTTGAACTGTCCGAGTATCAGAAGTGCAAAGGCAAAAATCCTGAAGCGATGGAGCCAGTTACTCCACCACAGAAGACTCTTATCATTCCAGCCAATAGCAGCGCAAGCTCTTTGATTAGCATACTGCATGACAACGATGGTATAGGGCTACTCTTTGAGACAGAGGGTGACACGCTTAGCCAGACGCTCAAATCCGAGCATGGCAATTACTCCGACTTGCTCCGCAAGGCGTTCCATCATGAAACAATCAGTATGAGCCGTCGCAAAGATAGAGAATATTTGGAAATCGACAATCCGAGAGTCTCTGTAGTCTTGGCTGGTACTCCCGAACAGATACGCCACCTCATACCCGATGCGGAAAACGGACTGCTCAGCCGATTCATCTTCTATTTTATTCCCTTTCGTCGAGGAATACGCGATGTCTTCGCCACCGATGATGTGACTCGCTCGAAAC